>JADFUS010000039.1 GCA_015222165.1 Bacteroidota bacterium | reverse complement strand
GTCGAGTAACTCTCTAATTACAAATAATTTAAAATTAAAAAAAATGCCTGTAAAAATCAGACTAGCACGCCACGGTAAGAAAAATTATCCTTTTTATTTCATCGTTGCTGCAGACGAAAGAGCTCCACGTGATGGTAAATTCATCGAAAAAATCGGTACTTATAATCCTAACACTAACCCAGCTACTATTGAACTTTCAATAGACAAAGCTCTTACTTGGTTAGATAATGGTGCTCAACCTACTGATACTTGTCGTACTATCCTATCATCGACTGGTGTAATGATGAAAAAACATCTTCTTGGTGGTGTTAAAAAAGGTGCTTTTACAATTGAAGTAGCTGAAGCACGTTTTGAAAAATGGTTACAAGAAAAACAAAAACAAAATGATGCAGCTCAAACTAAATTAGCTGATGCAGCAACTTCTAAAAAAGCTGCTAATCTTGCTGAGGAAATGAGAGTTAATACTGCAAGAGCAACTGCACTTGCTAAAAGAGCACAAGAAGCAACTGCAAAAGTTGAGGAAGCTAAAGCTCCAGCAACTGAAGAAGCTCCTGCTGAATAATCTGCTAAATTGAGAATTGTGTCAAAAACAGTAAAAATAGCTAAGGCTACAAAAACTTTTGGACTTAATGGAGAACTTGTTCTTCGTTTGTACGACACTTTTCCAGATGAAGTAAATAAAAAGGAACCGATATTCGCTATTATTAACGGATTGACGGTTCCTTTATTTTTTTCTTCATTTGAAAAGAGAGGAACAGTAAAATCAGTAGTTGTCTTTGATGATATTGATAGTGAATATAGAGCTAAAGAGCTTATAGGCATTGAATTTGTTGCTTTTGAAGAGGAGGAAGAAGAGACAGAAGAAGAAAATGATGATAATATCTATTTAGAAGAATTTGTAGGGTACAAATTTTGCGATAAGATAAGTAAAAAAGAGGGCGTCATTATAGAATTTATTGATAATGATTTAAACCCTATTTTTGAATGTAAGATAGGTAATAAAGAGCTCTATATACCTGCTTCAGACGATATTATAGAAATTATAGATACAGAAAATAAAATTTTAACCCTTTCTATTCCTGAGGGCTTATTAGATTTATATTTATAGAATTATATTAATAATCATGAAAAAAATAGCCTTATATCCTGGATCTTTTGATCCATTCACTGTTGGGCACCTATCTATTGTAAACAGAGCTTTATCTTTATTCGATGAGGTTATAGTTGCTATAGGGGTAAACATTAGTAAGAAGGAATTTATGACCTTAGATATAAAAGTCAAGGCTATAAATGAGTTGTTTTCTGATCAGCCACGAGTTAGAATATTGTGTTATGATGGTTTAACAGCGCAGTTTTGTGAAGATAATGATATAAATTTTGTTATTCGAGGAGTTCGAGATGCTGATGATTTTATGTATGAGCGTCGTATAGCAAACATTAACAAGCTCTTGAATAAAGAGCTTGAAACAGTTTTATATTTTTCGGAATCACGTTATGCTGAAATTTCTTCAAGTATGGTAAGAGAAGTTTATAGCTATAATGGAAAAATTTCAACATTCGTTCCTCCAATTATTTTAAAATATATTAAATAGGTTATTCAGAATAAAGACACCCTTGATATAAATCTAACTCAGCAAGGCGTTTTTCTAATTTCATAACCAGCTCATCATTACGAATAAGCCCCCAACCCGTATTCACTTGAAAACGTGGAGGAGCTTCTCCTGCAAAGCGTTCTACAACAATATCAGAGCGTAAATGCGTTAAAACTTTGATGAAAAATTCTAAATACTCTTCCATTTCAAAAAACTTAAAATGTTCTGGGTGTTTTTCAAAATCATGAGCCATAATAGTATCTTTGAAAATCTGAAGTTGATGAAATTTCACAGTATTTATAGGTAGTGAATTTATAAAATCTACTTGTTCCAACATCATTTCTTTAGTTTCCCCAGGCAATCCTAAAATAAAGTGTGAACCAACATGAATACCACGTTTTGCGGTCTCTTTTATTGCCCAAACAGCTTTTTCAACGTTATGACCTCTATTTATAGATTCAAGAGTCGAATCATAGCACGATTCCACGCCATATTCTATTACTAGATAACAACGTTTTGAAAGTTCTTCAAAGTAGTCTAATTTCTCTACATCTACACAATCAGGGCGTGTTCCTATGACAAGACCAATAACCCCATCAACAGCAAGAGCTTCTTCATATATTTTTTTTAGCTCTTCCAAGGGTTTATATGTATTTGAGAACGCTTGAAAATAGGCTAAAAATTTTCTTGAATTTGGATATCTTTTTGCATGAAAATCTATTCCCTCTTTAATTTGCCAAGCAATAGATCTTTCGGGTTTACAATATGAAGGGTTAAAAGCATCGTTATTACAATAAGTGCAACCACCTCTTCCCAATGTTCCATCTCTATTTGGACAAGTAAATCCTGCATCAATAGTTACTTTTTGAATTCTTTCATTAAAAATTCTTTTAAAATATCGAGAATAACTATTAAAACGCCTTTCATCTCCCCATGGAAAAATTCTTTTCATATATTTTTAGATTTTGGATATAAATATATTATTACCTTTAAGTTATTATATATTAATATGTTAAATACTAAATTCACAGTGTTTGACATAATAGTATATAGATAAAATAAAACCTGTAATATTTCATAAAGATTATTTTTACATGACAAAAGTAATCAAAACTAACCAAATAATAAAAATATGAACAATTTTCTTGGTGCAAAGCTCAAAACAATACTCGAAGAGAGAAAGATGAGTATTAACGAGTTTGCAGAAAAGAGTGACATGAGTATAGAACAACTTACTGATATAATAAACGATAAAGTTGTTCCTTCTCTTACCGTAACAAGCCATATTTGTGATGTTCTTGGCATACGTGAAGGTACTCTATTAGATGGTACAGAGAGTACTCCAGTATCAATAGTAAGAAATAATGAACAGATAGATTGTAAAAATAGTTATACTACATCAAATAGAATACATACTAAGAACCTATCATATAAGGGATTAACAACAAAAACAAATAGATCTATGGATCCATATCTTATTGTTGTTAGCGACGAACCAATAACGATGAAAGCTCTTGTTTCTCACGAAGGAGAAGAGTTTATTTATGTATTAGAAGGTGAAATAGAATTTTATTACGGTGACAAGATGGAAGTTTTAAAAACAGGAGATACTGTTTATTTTGACTCTATTATACCTCACTGTATGAAAGCCTTAACAAAAGGTGGTTCTAAAGTACTTTCAGCTCACTATAGACTTTAAAAAAGATGGAACTAATAAATTATACGCTTGGCGAAATGCTCGAAAAAAACGTTGCAGAACGCCCTGACAATGAATTCTTGATATATAATGATAGAAATTTAAGATTTACCTATTCTGATTTTAATACTAGAGTAGATAATCTTGCAAAAGCTCTTATACAAATAGGTATAGGTAAAGGAGATAAGGTTGGAGTTTGGGGTACAAATGTACCAGATTGGGTTACTCTCATGTTTGCCTCTGCCCGTATAGGAGCTATTTTAGTAACTATAAATACGAGTTATAAGCTTGACGAACTAAGATATATAATGAAAAAAGCAGATATTCAAACTATCTGCGTCATAGAGGGTTACAGAAATGTAGACTATATTGACATTGTCTATCAAATGCTTCCTGAGCTTAGAAACACAAAAAGAGATAATATAAAATCTAAGGAATTTCCAATGTTACGCAATGTAATTTACATTGGTCATAGGATTTTCAAAGGAATGTATAATACAGCAGAACTTCTTCAATTAGGTGGCGCTTTGAGTGACAAGTCATTAGAAGAAGCAAAAGCTAAAGTAAGCTGTCATGATGTTGTAAATATGCAGTTTACATCTGGAACAACTGGTTTTCCTAAGGGTGTTATGCTTACTCATCATAATATTTTAAATAACGGTAATGCTACTGGTGATTGTTTAAATTATACTCCTGATGATAAACTTTTAGCTTGTGTTCCACTATTCCATTGTTTTGGTTGTGTGCTTGCCGTTTGTGCAGTGATAACACACGGTGCATCAATGGTTATGCTTGAAGAGTTTGATGCTTTAAAAGTTCTTGCAACGGTTCAAAAAGAGCGTTGCACAGCATTATATGGTGTTCCAACAATGTTTATAGCCGAACTTACACACTCTATGTTTAATCTTTTTGATTTATCTTCTCTTAGAACAGGAATTATGGCTGGTGCACTTTGTCCTATTAGCACTATGAAAGAGGTAATGGAGAAAATGCACTGTAAGGATATAATAAGCGTTTACGGGCTTACAGAGTCTTCGCCTGGTATGACTGCCACTCGACATACAGATAGTGCCGAAATACGGTCTACAACTGTTGGTAGAGCCTTCCCAAATGTAGAGGTTATGGTTAGAAATCCTGAAACAAGAGAAGAAGTTGCTCGTGGAGAGCAAGGAGAGCTTTGTTGCAAAGGTTTTAACGTAATGAAGGGTTATTACAATGATCAAAAAGCAACTGATGAGGTAATTGATAAAGATGGTTGGTTACATTCAGGAGACTTAGGAACTATGGACGAAGAGGGTTATGTAAGAATTACAGGTCGTCTAAAAGATATGATTATTCGTGGAGGAGAAAATATTTATCCTCGTGAAATAGAGAACTTATTGTTACGTAAGCCTGAGATTAAAAATGTTGAAGTTATTGGTTTACCAAGTAAATTATATGGCGAACACGTTGCAGCATTTATCCAGCTCCACGAGGGTTCAAACCTTGCAGAAACAGATATAAAAACCTTCTGTAGAGGGAAGCTTGCTAGATATAAAAATCCACGTTATGTGTTTTTTATAGATGAATTTCCTCAAACAGCAAGTGGAAAAGTTCAAAAATATAAACTTCGAGAATTAGGAGTTAAATTAATAGAAGAATCTGGTGACAGTGTATTATAAAAAAAAGTTGATACTTAAAAAGTAAATTAAATTTAACATTTCCATGTTTAGATGCTCGTTATTCTGACTTCTTCAAAAATTAAATTAACAGCATATTTCTAAAATACTTTTTTGTATCAACTAAAATTACGAGAGAATAATCTAATATAGATTGTTCTCTCGTTTTATTTTGTATAATTAAATTCCAAAAATATAATCAAATGGTTTAGAATTTTTGAAATCTTTAATAGCATTTTCGCTATATATTTCTCCAGATGTTAAGGCTAATTTTTTAATAGAAGCTCCTTTTTTAAAGTTAATGTCTTTAAAATTTACCCAAAAGATAGATGGACTTAATGTTGATTCAAAAAAGTACACTTTGTCTTTTTGATTAGACACACTTCTCCAGCGTGTAGAAGAGATGTTTGGTTGATTAGGCGTAGTTATCCCAATAGGAACAGAAACGTTACGCATAACGCTAAAAACGCCCGCAGCCGCAATACGAGGATCGCTACTCTGTTCTACAGCCTTAATATAAAATGAAGCTCTTGCATATCTGTCAGAAGCTCTGTTTGTTCCAGGTAGCATAACTAATCCACCTATTTCTTCCCAATATTTATTTAAAGCTATTTGTTGGTCAAAAATTGGAGAATTTGTCATAACTTGAAACTCTCTTCCTTCATGGATAACTAAATTTCCATCTATATATTCTAAAATAGCACTATTACCCGTTGAATCTGAAATTGCCAAATGTAATACACTTTTAACATTGTTTGGTAAGTTTGGAGCATCTAAGCGAAAAGTTTCTTTACTTAGTTCTTTAACGGCTTCGTCAACAGTAGCAAAATTATCTAATACATATTGTGCCCATATACTTATTCCCATTACTGGTTTTTCGTCATTAGCACGAGTATAATTTGCTTCAGCAAGATATAGGATATTAGCAACTAATCCCATTTCATTCATTCCGTCAGAAGTGGAAATATCGTAAGCCGTAGCTATTACACTACCATATTTTGAAGTCCATTTTATAGTATTATCTGTTTTAGCTCCTACACGTTCTATACCTCTTGGGAATATGTATAAGTTTGATTGGATATCTTCTTTCCAATCCATTGTTCTTCCTGTGATAACCATACTATCAGGACCTAGATATACTGCTCTAGTACAAGCATTTGTTTGTATAGGATTTATTGAAAACAATATTCCTAAAATAAAAATAAATGTTAATATAATATTTTTCATAAGTTTTTTATTATGGCAAAATAAGATGTTAAAATTTTGCCTTATTAATTATATAATAGGGTTGTTTTTAAATATACAAAAAAAATTTAACTTTTTATGTTTAATTTTCTTTTTTTTCTTCGTCTTGATTAATGTTATTTACTATAACATCATGTTTGAATGTTGAAATAGGGACTTTTATAGGAATTATGAAAGCATTTATAAAATCTCTTTCCACGTTAGACAGAAAAACAGTTGCTTCAATATGTGTTAGAAAATAACCAGCTGTAACTATAAAATTAGGTGCTTTATACTCAACATTCGCAGGGATTGATGGGTATAATGAGTTAAATTTATTTTTAATAGAATATGCTTCCGAACGAGAGTTTTGATTGTTATTAAAATAAAGTCTTATACGATAAGCATCAACAACATTATCTTTCTTAGGCATAAGATTTATATTAACGTTATTATTCACTGTTACAGTGCTATTATACGTTGTATCTGGAACTTCTAACTCTTTTAGGATATTCACATATTCTTGAGCATTAGTCTGCAAATATGCAAACATAATTAGCAATACTATTAAAAATCTTTTTATCATCTTTAATTAACTTTTAATTTCTTTTTTTTGTTCTCACATTTTTCTTCGATACTATTAGGCAAATGGGTAAAAAAATCATAACCAGTCAATTTTTCAACTTCATTGACGCTAACAGCGTATTTCATATAATTTTCTTTCACAGTTTCACTATTGGGCATAATAAAACCTAAAGAGCGGTATTTCCCTCCATCTTTAACGAGAATTACTTTGAAAAACGACTTAGGAATAGTTACTTTTCCTGTGCCAATATACGATTTATTTTTATTAAATACGCCTCCTACAGTAATATAGGTTGTTCCATATGTTTTAGCAACATCTCTAACATATCGTTCTAAAAGCATCCACCCACGACGATTAAGATTTTGTCTTTGGGGTGAAATATTAGAAAAATAAAAAGTTGCTTCATTTTCTTCACGACTTCCAACTCTATCTCTTGAAGGGAGCAAATGACCTCTGTCATAAGACGAACCTCTATAATCTTGTTTATAAGCTGTTTGCCATCTTCTCGCTAAAACTTGTGGAGATGGTTTAAAATCGTTTCCACGTTTAACTTTTTTGTTTTTCACATCTTTCGCCGATAATGTATAGGCAACCCATAAAGATTGTTTGTCTTTTGGGGAATAGTTATAAATATATCGTCCTTTATTACACCAAACTAAATAAGAAGAATCGGCTACAAATGGCATTTCAAGACCATTTACGACCTCATAATTTATTTTGTGTGGAACTTTTAATATAGAAAAACGTTCCGAATAGAAGAGATAAAAAAGTAAAGCACCGAACACTAAAAGTGATAAACCAGTGTAATTTTGTTTTTTTACCCCTCCTCTTCGAGATATTTTTCTACGTTTTGAAGACATTATCTTCTTTGTCTAAGAGTTTCAAATAAGATTACTGCTGCGGCAGCAGAAACGTTAAGAGATGCTGTTTTACCTAGCATTGGAATAGCAACTGTTATGTCACATAATTTCAAAACTTCTTTAGAAATACCTTTATCTTCAGAACCCATAATTAAAACTGTAGGCATTGTAAGGTCAGCATCATAAATAGTTTTTTCTGATTTTTCTGTTGCTGCAACCAATTGCATACCATTTTCAACTAAAAAGCGAAGTGTATTTCTTATGCTTCCTACTCTACAGATAGGTATTATAGTTAAAGCTCCAGCAGAACTTTTCACTGCGTCGCCATTCACGGGAGCCGAGTTTTTCTTAGGCATAATGATAGCATCTGCACCAGCACACTCTGCACTTCTTGCTATAGCACCAAAATTACGGATATCTGTAATACTATCCATAACAACTATTAAAGGATTTTTATCTTTCTTCTCTTTAAGAGTTTCTACAATTTCTTCAATTTCAAAATATTCTATAGGAGAAACCTGAGCAACAACACCTTGGTGATTATTTCGTGTAAGTTTGTTAAGTTTTTCCATAGGTACAAATTGGTTCACGATGCCTTTATCTTGACATAGCGAAAGAATTTGCATTATGTGAGGAGAGTCAGCTCCTTTTTTGATGTATATTCTGTCTATTTGTTTGTTAGCTTCGATAGCCTCGATAACGGGACGTACACCAAAGATTAATTGTTCTGCCATTTTATTATTTATTAAATTCGTCGATTTGTAATGATTTCTCTTCCCAAAGTTCCAAAAGAGTGTCAAGCTCTTTTTTTAGCTGTTCATATTTTTGGAATATCGCAGGGTCGTTGATATCTATATTGTTTTCTTGCGGATTAGCAAGCATTTCGTCCATTTTCTTGATAGCTTTCTCTTGTTTATCTATCTTCGCTTCTACCTTTTTAAGGTCGTTAGTAATCTTTCTATGTTGTTTTTCAACCTCTTTGTTTTCTAAATAAGAGAGCTTACTATCTTTTGTCTTTAAATTTTGTTCAGAATGTTCTTTAGGTGCTTTTATATTTAGCTCATCAAGCATTTCCATTTTGTGTTTATGTAGGAATTCAGCTATTCCACCTAGATGTTGACGAACGACATTATCTCTAAATTCATATACTACTTCCACAAGTCCATCAAGGAATTCTCTATCATGCGACACTAAAATTACTGTGCCATCAAAGTTTCTTATAGCCTCTTTAAGAATATCTTTAGAACGCATATCTATATGGTTAGTAGGCTCATCAAGAATAAGAACATTATGAGGTTCGAGCATCATTTTTGCCATGGCAAGTCTAAAACGCTCTCCTCCAGATAAAACTTTAACTTTCTTATCTATATCTTCTCCTCTGAATAAAAATGATGCCAAAATATCTCGTAATCGAGTTCTAACATCTCCCACAGCTACTCTATCAAGTGTTTCATATACGGTTATTTCTCCGTCTATCAATGCCTCTTGATTTTGAGCATAATAGCCAATATTTAGATTATGACCTAATTTTAAAGAACCACTTGTTTGGGCTATTTCACCGACAATAATACGTGCCATTGTGGTTTTACCCTCTCCATTTCTACCTACAAAAGCTATTTTTTCACCTCTTTCGATGGTCATATTACATGAGCCAAAAATATAATTATCATCAAAACTTTTTGATAAATCTTTTGCCTCAAGAATAATATTTCCAGAACGTGGAGCATCTGCAAAGCGTATATTTATAGAGTTAGCATCATCTTCTTCAACTTCTATAACATCTATTTTATCAAGTTGTTT
Source organism: Bacteroidota bacterium (assembly GCA_015222165.1). GTDB lineage: Bacteria > Bacteroidota > Bacteroidia > Bacteroidales > Rikenellaceae > JADFUS01. The sequence continues at coordinate 20,994 of JADFUS010000039.1, read as the reverse complement.
TATTCTTGATTGAACTTGATTAGATTTTGTAGCTTTATAGCGAAAACGTTCTATAAAATCTTCTGTTTTCTTTATCTTTTTTTGTTGGTTATCGTATGCCGAACGTTGTTGTGCCATTCTATCTTTACGAAGAACAACATATTTACTGTACGGTACATTATAATCATGAAATTCTCCTAAAATAATCTCAACAGTACGATTTGTAACATTATCTAAAAATCTCCTATCATGGGAGATAAGTAGTAATGCGCCTTTATAGTGAGAAAGATAGTCCTCAAGCCATTGAATACTTTCGATATCCAAATGGTTAGTAGGCTCATCAAGTAGCATTACAGATGGAGATTTAAGTAGTATTTTAGCAAGTTCAATACGCATACGCCAACCACTACTAAATTCAGAAGTTTGACGATTAAAATCTTCTCTTTTAAAACCAAGTCCTAAAAGTGTTTTTTCTATTTGTGATACTCTATTTGAACCATCTAAAATTTGGTAACGATCATTTAGATTATTATATTTTTCTATTATTGCCGAATACTCTTTAGATTCATGATCTGTACGTATTTCAAGTTGATGAGTAACTTCTTTAATTTCTTTTTCAAGTTTTAAGACGTCATCAAAGGCTTCTTCTGTCTCTTCATAAACACTATTTCCGTCTTTTATCATCATGTGCTGAGGAAGATAGCCTATTTTACTACCTCCGCCAGTTGAAATAGATCCAGAAGTAGGAATATGTTCTCCAATAATAAGTTTGAGAAGTGTTGTTTTCCCCGCCCCGTTATTTCCTACAAGTCCTATTCTGTCGTTATCATTAATGGTGAAAGTTATATTTTTAAATAAATCCCAGCCACCATAAGAAACAGTTACATTCTCTACTATTACCATATTACTTTTTAAGCATTAAGAAGCTCTATAATTGTTTGTTGTGGATTTTCAGAGTTGAAAACACTACTTCCTGCAACTAAAGCGTCGCAACCAGCATCAAACAATAATTTTGCATTTTTTAGATTTACTCCGCCATCTACTTCGATAATTGCATTACTTTTTCTTTCTACAATCATCTTTTTTAGACGTTTTATCTTGTCAAAGCTATGTTCTATAAAACTTTGACCTCCATATCCTGGATTAACACTCATAATAAGTACCATGTCAACGTCCTCAATAATTTCTTCTATAGAAGAAAGAGGAGTATGTGGGTTTAAAGCCACACCAGCCTTCATTCCTTTGGCTTTAATTGCTTGAATAGTACGGTGTAGATGTGTTGTTGCTTCAACATGAACAGTAAGTATATCTGCTCCTGCTTCGGCAAAAGTATCTATATATTTATCAGGTTCAACAATCATCAAATGAACATCAAGAACCTTTTTTGTTGCTTTACGAATTGCTTTAACGATAGGAAAACCATAAGAAATATTTGGAACAAAAACGCCGTCCATAATATCTAGGTGTATCCATTCAGCTTTACTTTCATTTATCATTTTTACATCATCAGCAAGATTTAGCATATCTGCCGAAAGAAACGATGGAGAAATTATTTTTGTATTCATATCTATTTTTATTTTTTGAAATCTTCTTTTGTAACACTTATTTTATCTGTTCTATCGAACCAATATCCAGACTCTAAAAGCAATCTTTTTAATTCTGCTAATTCTGAAGTTATTGGATATTTAGGACGAGAAAGAGTGTCTATTTTTTTTCTTATAGAAGGTCTTACTACTCTATCAAAAACCTCTTTTTTCTTAGGTCTTAGTGAATCATAACATACAAATTCAGGAAGAAGTTGTTCTTCAGAAGCAGGAATTTTTTCAATAGGGAAAGTTGTCGATTCTATATCTTTAATCCATTTTATACGGTCTATTTGACTCTCCTCAAAATAGATAATCATGTTTACAGATGTAGTTTTTATCAGAGCCGAAACATATTGTGAATTATCTATAGAGTCTACCTCTTGTTTATAGAAAAATGTTTTTGAAGATTTATTTATAAGTAGTTTGTTTAAGGCTTGATTAAGGAAAATAGCATCCATATAATCTCCATTTAGTTGATTAAATTTTTCTTCATCAACTCTTTGAGAAACTATAGGCGAACCAAAGAAACGAGCTCTACTAACAGTCCCATTTTCTACATAAGCTCTTATTTTTGTACCTACAATTTGATTTTCTTCATTCCACATTATCGCAGGTTTACCAAGTAATGTTGCTGTTGTATCAACAGTTTCAACAATTATAGTATCTCCAAGTGCTTGCATATCGGTACGGTAAATTCGTGCGTTATGCAGTGCTTTAAGTATATAATCCGAAGAATCGGGAACATTTTTTATCTTAATTTTTTTTACTTCTTCTTCTGTAGTATCTTTAACAATACTATCTACAGCAACCGTATCAACTTTATTAATATTTTCAAGCATTGCTCGTTGACGTTCGTCTCTTCGTGCTTCTGCAATAGAATCAGAATATATTTTTCTGAATTTTCTAACTTTACGTCTTATAGCTTTAGAGACTTTTTTATCTAGATATTTAAGATTTTTTCTTCTTAATCTGAAAATATCTTTAGGAGTAAATATGCTATCAAGTTCTATTTTCGTAATTTTTTTTATGTCCTCTATGCTTAACTCTTCGGGACGTGGATATATTATTATAGAGTCTTTGGTTGTTATATTTAATCCTTTGAAATAGATTTCCTTTATAGAATCTCCAATAATTTTAAATTTATCGTTATCTATAATTTTAAAATTATTTGATAATGAATCAATAGAAATCAGTGATGTATCGGTTTTTACTTTTTTAGCTACATATTTACTACTTAAAGTATCATAACCATCATAGCTTAATAATATATCCCTAAGACCATCTATAATTAGACTATCTTTAAGAATTTTCATTCTTAATACAGAGTCAGTTCTTATGCTGTCTTTGAACAAGAATAGTTTATTTATGCTATCGGCAATATGTAATGAATCGGCTCTTAAAAGCGAATCTATAACCCTTTGAGTCCTTATTTTAGGGAAATAAGGATATACAAGAATTGTGTCAGAAGATATAAACACGCTATCTTGACCCTCTTCGTAAAGAACTAATGTAGGATTTTTAGTACTTATAATATTTTTTAAATTGCCCCAATAATATCCATAATCTCCAAATGAAATCATTTTTTGAGTTTCATCAACCATTTGAATATCTTGACGCATAAGTACTTCTGTGATAGGACTATAATATATCATTGAGTCTGCCCAACCCTCTTGTTCTTCAGAAAGGAAATATGAATTTTTTACAAAATTATATATCTTATTTGCTTTGTCATAGCTTCCTTCGTCAGCGCTCAAAAAAGTACTGTCTTTATTCCATATATTTGTGGGAACGTCAAAAGTAACTTTTTCAGTTTTCATATCAAAACCGACTTCCTCATTTTTCATTTCATAATCTTCGCTATCTATCTCCACGAAATTTTTCATTATGACATTTTTAGGGTCAATATAATAATATCCATTTTCTGATTCTAAAAGATTCTTTTCTCCTTGTCGTATAGTTGCGCCACCATAAAATTCTCCGATTTTATTTTTTGTATCAAAAGACATATGGCGTGTATACATAACTATCGAAGAATCTACAGCTTTTATTAGCGGAGAGAAGACTTTAGCTATATTGGTTTCTCCGTTATATAAAACTTTATCACCATAAATATATAGTGCATCTTGATTTATAATGACGTCGCCAATAGCTTCAATTTTTTTCTCACTATAGCGATAAGCACTATCACACGTGATAAATGTCCCATTATGATAAAAAGAGACATTCCCCAAAAGTTTAATTATTGTTGAATCACCCTGCTTTACAAGCTCTGTAAAGTCAGAAATATAATCCACCGTTGTTTTATCTTGCGAAAAAGCAACAGTAGATATTGTAATTGCGTATAATATAGTAAATAACCGTTTAAACATAGCTTTTACTTAGCCCACTGATTTTTAAATTTATAACTTCTATAAGGTTCTTCAATTCTTATATATAACTCCTTGATTTTCTGTTCTAACCAAGTATTAAGAACCTCTTCTTTTCTTTTATTTATAACAATATCAACGATTATAGTATAATCATCATTAATGTTTGCTTTGTGTTCAGGATAAATATTATCTAAACGAATCAATTTGCATATCAAATTACCTCTTTCGTCGTATGTTTGATAAGCTGTAGACATTTCTCCCACTTTTAAATTATAAAGGTGACTATAGTCTGTTTTAAGTTCATCTACATAGAATTTATCTGTTTTAGATCTTAGACCTAAATACATCTCTTTTTCATCGTTAAGAACTCTACCATGATTGTTTTTAGAATCAGCATCATCAGAATATTCACGTGCAATATCTTTAAAAGTATTGTCTTTATTTATAATTACATCTCTTAAACTATCCAATTGTTTAATAGCTTTATCAAGTTGAATAAGAGAAAATTTCTCTCTTAAAAGTATGTGGCGACAACGATATTTATTATTTTTTTTGTCTATAAGTTCAATAATATGTTGTCCGTATTCTGTCTCAACGACATTAGATATTTGACATGGCTTTAAAGAAACCATAGCATCAGAGAATTCGGCTACAAGGGCTTTTGGAGATTGATAACCCATATCACCACCTCTAGTTGCTGAGCCTTGATCGTCAGAATACATACGAGCTAAAGCAGAGAAATTATCTCCTTTAAGCACTCTTGCACGCATATCTAATAAACGTTCTTTTATAGCTAATTTTGTATCGTCATTTGATGGAGCTTTTTTTACTATTTGTGAATAGCTATATTGAATAGGAATTAAAGGAACTTCATCGTCTTTAAGCTTCTTTACTAAACGTTTAGTTTCTGCGGGAGTTATTGTAACTTTACCTACAACTTGACCTCGCATTTGTTCAGCTAAAACTTGCTCTTCAATTTGCTTTTTCATGTCTTCACGAACCATAAACATAGGTTTACTTCGTATTTTTTCGACTTTTTCAACAGAACCATATTGTTCAACAAGCATAGCTTGACGGTCGTCAATTTGGCTGTTTATATTAACTTGTGAAACATCTAATGAATCTATACGTGCTTCGGTAGCAAGAAGTTTCATCATTAACATTTGTTCAAGAATTTGAGTTCTTTCTTCTTCAGAAAGATTATCATTTTCAGGAATACGATTATCATATTTATAGTATGCTTCTGCCATAACTACATCTGAAAAAAGAATCATCTGATCACCTACTACAGCAATAATTTTATCTGCAATATATGTTTTTTTTTCTTGAGCCCTTGCTTTATAAATCCCTGAAGCAGAAGCTGATAAAATAAAAGCTAATGCAACTATTGAAAATATTCTATTTCTTTTCATGTTATTTATTCAATTTTATGGTATCCATTTTCTTATCCAAAAACCTATTATAGGCTTCTTTGTTTATCAATGCTTCTTTATAAATACTATCTTCAACATTAATTAAAAATTTCTTTCTTCTATTGTTGATAATTATTTTTTCAATTTGTTCTTCAAGTACTTCTGACGGCATTTCTGAACCTGTTTTTTTAGATTCATATATTGAAAGTATATAAATATATTCTTTGCTACTAATTTGATAGTATCTGTTTTTAGCTATAAACTTGTCTATATCCACGTTTTGATTAGTAAATGGTATATATTCGGCAACTTCATAGAAATAGTGCCATTTTTGAGAAAATTCAGTTAATAATAATTCATCTTTTTCAGCCATGGACTGAACGTCAATCATAGCATCATTGCTTTTTGATTTTATTTGTTCTATCAAGAGTTTTAAATTTTTATAGTCATTAGGGACTTTTAAAACTACCGCTTTCACCATTGGTGAAGACAAAAGAAAATTGCTTTTATGTGAATTATAGTATTTAGAAATTTCAGAAGAAGATACTTCGTCACTAACCTTAGAAGTATATCTTTGATCGTATTTATATGTTAATAGAGAAGTACGATAGTCGTCAACCATCTTTTCTATGGTCTTATCGGTAAAAAATTTCTCAGCTTTTTGTTTTTTTAAAGTAGATTTTATCCATTTCTCTGTATAATTTGACATAAAATCTATAGAATCTTGTTGTGATATAGGTGAGGAAATTAATTTTTCGATATCTTCTTTAAAAAGTTTTTCTTCGCCTACTTTCGCAATAAGGTTAGAATCTTTTTCAAAGGATAGAGGTTTACACGAAACAAGAACTACACCACTAATAAAAATTATTAATGATGTACTTTTTAGTGTCTTTTTTATTATAGTATAATTCATAATTTTTTATGAATTTAAAGTTTGCATATCTATTAGCTTTTTATAATAGCCATCTATATTTACTAACTCTTCGTGCGAGCCGTGTTCAACGACTTTACCTTCGTCTATAACATAGATTTTATCAGCGTTTTTTATGGTACTTAAACGGTGAGCAACTACTATTGAAGTTCTATTTTTAAGAAGAGAATCCAATGCATCTTGGACTATTTTTTCACTCTGAGTATCAAGAGCAGATGTGGCTTCGTCAAGAATAAGAATATCAGGATTTTTAAGAACTGCTCGAGCAATACTTATACGTTGACGTTGTCCTCCAGATAATTTCATTCCTCTGTCGCCGATATTAGTTTTATAGCCGTTTTCGGTCTCTTTTATAAATTCGTGAGCGTTAGCAATTTTCGCAGCTTCAATAACCTCTTCAGTTGTTGCATCAAGTCTGCCTAATTTAATGTTTTGTTCTATAGTATCATTAAATAATAAAACATCTTGAGATACTGTCCCTATAACGTCTCGTAATGAATCTAATTCATAATTTTTTATATCAACTCCATCTATTTTTATAGTTCCACCTTGAACATCATAAAAACGAGATAATAAATCTGCTAAAGTAGATTTTCCACTTCCCGAAGCCCCTACTAATGCTATTGTTTCACCTTTTTTTACCTCAATAGAGATACCTTTAATAACAGGTTTTGATTCGTAAGAAAATTGTATGTCCTCGAAATTTATAGAGTTTTTGAAATTTGTAATTTTTATTGCATTATTATCTTGTTGAATTTCGGGTTCCATATCGATAAGTTCCATTACTCTTTCTCCAGCTGCAAGACCTTGATGAATTCCCGAAAGAGAATCAACAAAAGTACGCATAGGACGAGTAACTTGTGAGAACATCGCTATATATGCCATAAAAGCACTAGCATCTAATGAACCCTCACTGACAAGTTGACCTCCATATATTAATATAACAGCAACTGTTGCAACACCTAAAAATTCTGACATTGGAGAAGCCAATTGTTGACGTGTTTCTATTTTTCTCATTATTTTCGAATAAGAAGTATCTTTCTCAACAAAACGACTAATAATATATTTTGCTATACCATAAGATTTTATAACTTTCATACCCGATAAAGCTTCTTCAGAAATAGACAACATCTCTCCAAGATGTTCTTGAGCGTTATTGGCATAATGACGTAATCTTTTAACAATAAACCCTATAGCTCCTGCGCTTATTGGCATGAAGAGTAATGTAAAAATTGTTAATTGCCAAGAAATACTTATTAAAGCTACAAAATAGGCAATTATAAGCATTGGCTCTTTAAAGATAACCTGCAAAGCATTTGTTGCGGTACTTTGAACTATGATTATATCTGAGGTTAGTTTAGATAGAATATCTCCTTTTCTTTCATTTGTAAAAAAACGAACATTAAGACGCATTATATTTGAAAAAAGAGTGTCTCGTAAACGTTGAAGCATATTTATTTTGAAGTTTGCCATGGTTTTTTGTGCCAGGAAACGAAATAAATTACTTATAAACATTGATGTTACTATCAAAACACTTAGAGCAATAAGAACGTCTCTTATGTTTAAAGCGCCATTTCCATAATATTTAATCAAAACATAATTTATATAATCTTGAATAAATGAAGTAGAAAATGCAAAATCTGGTGCTGATGTTACTGCTACAGAAGCGTCAATTCCTTTAAAAAGGGTATCTAATATTGGTATAATTAAAACAAAATTAAACATATTGAATACTGCATATATCAATACAAAAATGAAATATGGTATTGCGTATTTTTCTATTGGTCGTGCGTATTTGAGTATCTTTAAAAAAAGTTTCATTCTTTATTTTTTCTAATGCTATTTATTTCACAAATGTACAAAAAATATCGTTTGTATAATAATTTTATTTACTAAGAAACGCTATTTTATAACAAAAATTATAAAGAGGAGTGACTATATTATATAGACACTCCTCTTTTTTAATTATTTAGTCTTAAAAAGACTTATTTTTTGTTATTCATTTTTGCTTGTTGTTGTTTTGTCATATCATCTAATCGTTTTTGAAAAGCCGATTTCTTCATAGGTTTCTTAGCATTTTCACGCATTCTAGCATGTAGCTTTTCATCGTTTACTGTGCGACGAATAAGAACTGTTTGAATGATAGTAATCATATTCGATAGAAGATAGTATAAACACAATCCACTTGAATAATTATTAAACCAAACTAATAACATTAACGGCATTACATATAACATCATTGCATTCATCATAGGCATTTGTGGACCCGAAGCACTTGCATTGTTTTTCATGTTTATGCGTGCAGAGAAATACATTGATATAGCCATAAGTAATGTGAATAAACTTACGTGATCTCCGTAAAATGGTATGTTAAAAGGTATTTGGAAAATACTATCATAAGAAGAAAGGTCGCTTGCCCATAAGAAAGATTGTTGACGCAATTCTATTGAAGCTGGGAAAAAGCGGAACATCGCAATGATAATTGGAAATTGGAAAAGCATTGGTAAACATCCACCCATAGGGTTTGCACCTGCTTTTTTGTACAACTCCATTGTTGCTTGTTGTTTTTTAGCAGCCTCAGAACTTTTCTTATATTTCTCGTTTATTATTTCGATTTCTGGTTTCAATAAACGCATTTTCGCCATAGACACATAAGATTTATATGTGAATGGGAAAATAATAAGTTTAATGATAAAAGTTAAAATTATAATTATTATACCATAATTACTTATAAAACTACCAAGTATATTAAAAAGAGGAATTATAAGTCCTATAGTTATCCATCTTAATACTGACCAACCAAGAGGAATTAAATCTTCAAAAGATTTATCATAAGATTTCATTATCTTATAATCATTAGGTCCAAAATAGAACGCTAGATTATATTCTTTAGTTGAAGGAGTATAAGGTAATGATAAATTTGTTTCAAAACTTTTAATAAATCCACTTTCTGGAGTCATAGTTTCAGAAGAAACATCACCATTCAAAAATCCATCTTCAGAAATTATTATAGAAGAGAAAAATTGTTGTTTAAAAGCTACCCATTCTACTTTAGATTCTAACTCTTCAGAAGAACCCTCTTTAGACATCGATTTTGTTTCAGCTTCGTTATCATTAAGATATTTATATCCTAAGTTAGTATATTGATTTTCAAAGTCAAAACCTCTCTCTTGTTGAGGAGATACGTTTGCCCATTTTAATGAAAGATTAGTTTGAGATGGGTTTAATACACTCTCCATATTATGGAAAGATACATTAAAATCTACTTTATAACTGCCTTCTGCAAGAGTATAGTTATACTGAATATAAGAATCTGTAGAATCTGCATATAAACGTAAAGATATTTTATTAGGAGTATTTTCAGATACTTCAAAAAAATGTTGGTATGTATTTACGCTTTTATTTGTAAAGAAAGCGATATTAAATTCTGAATTTTCTTCGTTAAAAAGCATTAACGGAAGACCAGCATTTGTTTTATACTCTTTTAGCTGAACAGATTTTATAGCACCACCCGCATTTGAAAGGGTGATAACCATTTTATCATTTTCTATTGTATATTTTTCTACTTCACCTTTAAAAGAAGAAGCAAGATCATCTTCTTGAATTTCTTGTTCTACAGCTTTTCCAATACTAGCAATATTATTTGTTTTTATCGAATCGATAGAAACTTTTATTAGTGCGTCGTTAGCTTTATTTATTGAATCCGCTCGTTGCTGAATAGCAATTTGTTGAGACATTTGTTTTTGGCTATACCAAGAAAAACCAAAAACGATTGTCATCATAAGCAAGAAACCGATAATCGTATTTTTATTCATTATTTTTGTATTTGCTTGTGAAAAAATAAAAAGAAAAGTGCTTGCTACATAAGAGTAGGCACTTTTCTTTAAAAATTTATTTATTATCCTTATCGTGTTCTATAGCAGCTTTTACAAAAGCTACAAATAAAGGATGAGGATTTACAGCCGTACTTTTATATTCTGGGTGATATTGAACACCAACAAACCAGCGATGAGAAGGAACTTCTACTACTTCAACTAATTCTGAATTTGGGTTTATACCAACTGCTATCATGCCGTTTTTTTCAAGAATATCACGATATTCACTATTAAATTCATAACGGTGACGGTGTCTTTCTGAAATTTCTTCTTTTCCGTAAGCTTCATAAATTTTACTTCCTTTAGTAAGTTTACAGTCATAAGCACCTAGACGCATAGTTCCGCCCATATTTGTTATCTCTTTTTGTTCGTTCATCAAATCGATAACACAATTTTTGCTTGGAGAATCGAATTCTGAAGAGGTAGCATCTTTAAGACCTAAAACATTACGAGAATATTCTATTACAGAACATTGCATACCAAGACAAATCCCTAAGAAAGGTATATTGTTTTCACGAGCATATTTTATAGCTGTAATTTTACCTTCTATACCTCTATCTCCAAAACCAGGAGCAACAAGAATACCGTTTAAACCTTCTAATTCTACTAAATTTTCAGGAGTTATTTTTGTTGAATCAATAAATTTAAGATTTACTCTTGCTTTATTTGATGCACCTGCATGAATAAATGATTCGGTAATTGATTTATAAGCATCTGGAAGTTCTGTATATTTTCCTACAAGACCAATATTTACACTTGTTTCTGGATTTTTTACTCTGTCAAGGAATAATTTCCATTTATCAAGATTTATTTCTCTTATTGGAAGATGTAATTTTTGCATAGCAACAACATCAAGACCTTGAGCTAGCATTCTTAAAGGTACTTCATAAATTGTTGGAACGTCTATAGATTCTATAACTGCTTCTCTATCGATGTTACAGAATAAAGCAACTTTATGTTTTACCTCGTCAGTAAGTTCAAATTCTGAACGTAAAACTAAGATATCAGGTTGAACACCATTTTCTAGAAGTGCTTTTACTGAATGTTGTGTAGGTTTTGTTTTTAATTCTCCTGATGCCTTCATATAAGGAACAAGAGTTAAATGTATAAATAGAGAATTATTTTGACCTATATCATATTTAAGTTGACGAACAGCTTCAATATAAGGTAAAGATTCTATATCTCCTACAGTACCACCTATTTCTGTAATTACAATATCATAACGTCCTTCGTTTCCGAGGATACGAATTCTACGTTTGATTTCGTCTGTGATATGAGGGACAACTTGTACCGTTCTACCTAAAAACTCACCTTTTCTTTCACGTTCTATAACTCGTTGGTATATACGACCTGTTGTTACATTGTTAGCTTGAGAAGTTGAGATATTAAGAAAACGCTCATAATGACCCAAATCAAGGTCTGTTTCTGCTCCATCGTCAGTCACATAACACTCTCCGTGTTCGTATGGATTAAGTGTTCCTGGGTCAATGTTAATGTATGGATCTAACTTCTGAATTGTGACACTATATCCACGTGCTTGAAGTAATTTAGCAAGTGAAGCAGAAATTATACCCTTACCTAGAGACGATGCTACACCACCTGTTACAAAGATGTATTTAGTCTCTTTTTTTATGTTTTCCAAACTCATAACTATATATATTCTTATTGATTATCAATGATTTTTACTTTTTCTTTCAAAGAGATAACATTCTCTTTTGTAGCTTTAATTTTATTTTCGACATCATTAATCATTGCTTGAGCATTCTTTGATTTTGCAAAAAATCCAATGTTGTTTTCTAATAATATAACATCGGCTTCCAACTGTTTTATTTTGTTGATAAGTCGTTCTCTATCGTGATTTAAAGATCCTTTGTTAGCTTTTATTGAAGAAACTTTACTTTTAAATTTCTCCATTTTATGCTCGTACATAGATCCCTTATATGTTTTAAATAAGTTATTTATAATATCACGATACTCATTTAAAACTCTATCTCTGGTTTTAATAGGCACATAACCTATTTTTCCCCATTTGTTTTGAATTGCTTTTAATAGGTCTAACGCTTTTTCTGGAGTTTCAGCAGTAAACGATTTTAACTCTTCAATTATAGATAATTTTTCAGTAAGATTTTCTTCATAAACTTTTTCCATTTCAGAAAAATGAAGTGCTTTACGTGCGAAAAATTCATCACAAGATTTTCTGAAACGTCCCCAAAGTTCATCAGATTCTTTTTTAGGAATAATACCTATTTCTTTCCATGATTTTTGAAGTTCAAGAATAGCAGAAGTAGCTTTACTCCAATCTTCACTTAATTTATATTCTTCAATCTTTTCACAGATCTCTTTTTTTAGAGAAATATTTTTCGAGTAATTTTCTTTTTTAGCAACAAAATAATCTTTCTTTCTGTTAAAAAAGTCATTACATAAAGATTTAAAAGCTTCGTATATGCGTGTATTCTCTTTTTTAGGAGCAAAACCTATTGTCTTCCAAATTTTTTGGATATCAATAACTTGTTCTGTAGCTGTTTCCCATGTTTTACGAGTAGAAATATCGCTACTATTAATAATAACAACTTTATCGCAAAGTTCTTTTTTTAAATTAAGATTTGCAACTTGTTCTTGTTTTATTCCTTCAAAATAATCTTGATGTTTCTTATTTATAATGACACTAGCGCTTTTAAAACGATTCCATTGTTCTTCTTTAAGCTCATTATTTACAGGACCTATCTCTCTCCATGCATCATGTATGTCTTGTAATTTGCGAAAAGCTTCAACAACCATAGGTTCTAATATCAAAGATTCTGCTTGTTCACATAAAGAATTTTTAGCTTCAAAGTTTTTCTTCAAGTCTAAATCTTTTAACTCTTTATTTACTTTTAGAATGTTATAGAAATTTTCAACATATAAATGATAAGATTTCCAAATATCGTTTAATTTGGCTTTATCAATTTGTCCAATACTACTCCATTCTTTTTGAAGTTTTTTGAAAGAATCAAATGCAGCTGCATCGCCATCACCTTTTTCTACTAATGCTTTTAAGTTTTCTATAACTTGTTGTTTAGCTTCAAAGTTTTTTTGATGTTCTAGCTCAATAGCTTTATTATGATCATCTCTTTTACCACGATAGATAGATAATAGTTCTTTAAGACGTGTTTCGCAATCGTCTATAGGCAACTTGTAATCTTCTTCTTTGTTTCCATCTTGAGCAAGAAAAGATGTTTTGTCCTCTTCTATTTCAGATTTGTGACGTTTGTAGAAGGCTACTTTTATAGTATCCACATCGTTTTTAATTTTAGTGATATTTTCTGATTCGATAATCACTTTCAATTTTTCTAACAGTTCTTCCTTCGAAAAATTACTGTAGTCTTTTAATTCGTTGTTTTCCATAATAGCTTCGGCACTTGTGCCAAATTGTTCGCACTGAACAGATTGGTCTAAACCTTTGATTTCCATAAGGTTATTATTAGTTAAATAATTGAATCTTTTATCCTGCAAAGATAGGCATTTTTTTAAATCTTACAAACAAAAAAAGCAGAGGTTTGAATAATTTTCAACCTCTGCTATTGAGTTAGTGCATCTGTTTTTAATATCATATTCAAGATATAGTTATATATGCCTGAATAGTAAAAACATAGACTACGCTAACAATGCTTTAGTTTTTATAACAATGTTAAATATGTGTCTTCAAGAAGGTCATTTATTTTTAATAATTCTTCATCACCTTGAATAACATACTTTAAAAACATTTGTTCATCTTCAGCATCAAAAAAAACATTGTAATCATTTTTCATAGGCGTTATTACATTTAATATATCATAATAACGATACGATTTTAAGATTATTATTCAAAATCAAAAGAATTATAAAATAATAAAATTGTTATTTAAGATAGCGTTTGTAGCTCCAAATTAATATTTCGGTCATTAATCATTTTCCTAAGATTTATAAGAGCATAACGCATACGTCCTAAAGCAGTGTTTATGCTTACTTGTGTTTGTTGTGCTATGTCTTTAAAACTCATACCCATATAGTGACGTAAAATAATTACTTCACGTTGTTCTTTAGGTAATTCTTCAACAAGTTTGCGTAAATCAATACGAACTTGTTCATTAATCATATTATCCTCAGCATTTGGTTCGCTTAATGATTTACCGTATAAGATATTTGTTTGTTTATCATCATCTGCGGATAAAGTGTTAAGTTGTTTTTTCTGACGAAAATAATCTATAACAAGATTGTGGGCAATACGCAAGCACCACGATAAAAATTTACCGTTGTCAATATACTTGTCGCTTTTTATTGATTTTTGAATTTTAATGTACAGCTCTTGGAAAATATCATCTGCAACACTATCGTTCTTTACAATCATAAGGATATATTTATGAATTCTTGGTTTATACTTTGACATAAGTATAGACATAGATTCATTATCCCCAGATAGATAGTCTTTTATCAAAGTGCTATCATCAATTACGCTTTGTGTTAACATACTACTACTCATATTTATGTTAAATTAGTGTGTATTTTTTTTAATTTATTAGAGTAGAAATTTTCCTCAATAGGCTCACATTTTTTTATGATTTATAATGCAATATTATAAAAATTAATTGATATTACAAAATTTTTAGTACGAAATTTATCATAAAAAAATAGAACACTTAGTTTTTAAACCAAGTGTTCTATGAATATATGTTTATTATTTAGATTATGCGTCTTTTGTAATTCTGTCTAAACGTTTAATAACAGAGAATATAAATACTGCAGATAGAAGACAACACACAATAAGAACACTCCATACTTGCCATAATGGAAGATCGCCCCATAAGTGACCAATTATTGCTACAAGATAATTACCAAGAGCAGTAGCGGCAAACCATCCACCCATCATAGCTCCTTTAAGTTTAGGAGGAGCAACTTTTGAAACGAATGAAATACCCATTGGACTAAGAAGTAACTCAGCAAATGTAAGTATTAAATATGTACTTATTAACCAATTAGAAGAAACAAGTTGAGATGAATTTAAACCACCCATATCCATAACTTCGTTTGGTGTAGGAAGACCATAAGAACCGATTGCTAATACAATAAAACCACAAGCTGCGATAACCATACCCATACCAATTTTTCTTGGTGCCGAAGGTTCTTTACCTTTTTTTGCCAAAGCTCCGAATATAGCTAATGATATTGGTGTTAATGCAACAACAAAGAATGGATTAAATTGTTGGAAAATTTGAGGAAGAATTTTTACTGAACCTTCTGTGAAATAAGTATATTTAAAATATAAACCTATTGCGGCAGCAGCAAATATTGCTCCTGAAATAATTTTAGATTTATTCTTTTTAGATTGCAACATACTTATTAGAGAATATACTGCAATAACTATAATAACAAGATTAAATACATCAAAACTCATTCTGTTAATTCCCGTAGCAACGTGTTCAGTGTAATCACGGGCGAAGAATGTCATTGTAAGACCATTTTGGTGAAAAGCCATCCAGAAGAATAATACAACAGCAAAAACAAGCATCAAAGCAACAACACGTTCTTTAGTTTGTTTTTTAGTAAGTTCTGCGGGAGCTTTTATACCATTTTTAGCATTGCTCTCAGCTAATTGCTTAGCATTATAGTCAGCATGTTTGTAAGTTTTTTTACCTACTACGTAAATTATCATTGAGATAATTAATGATAAACAAGCAATAGCAAAACCATAGTTATATGCTGTAGATAACTTATCTATATAATTTTCTGCAAAAGCACCAACTTCTGTAATTCCACAACTACTATTAGCGTGCATAAATGCTTCTAATTTAGAAAGACCATCTGCAGTAATAGAGTTATTACCACTTGCATCTAAATCTAAAAGTTGATGAGAAAGAGAAGGGATACTTGAATTGTAAACAAGACCATGTTTTGCCAAGAAAAAATTAGTAACTTTCGTTGCAGCCGTAGGAGCAAATAATGCACCTATATTAATAGCCATATAAAAAATACTAAAAGCAGTATCTCTCATACCTTGAAGTTTAGAATCTTCATAAAGGTTACCAACCATAACTTGAAGGTTACCTTTAAATAGTCCCGTACCAGTGGATATTAAAAATAGAGAAGAAAACATAAAGATTTTTGCTAAAACATCTTCTCTTCCTGTTGGTACAGCTAATAGTAAATAACCAGCAAACATTACAATGATACCGATAGTAGCTGTTTTTCCGTAACCTAACCATTTATCAGCAATAATACCACCTAAAAGAGGCATAAAATACACTAATGCTAAGAAAGAAGCAAAAATTGTTGATGTTTCGGAAGCTGTATAGCCGAATTTCGCTTGCAAAAAGAGAGTAAATATTGCAAGCATTGTATAATACCCGAATCGCTCACCAGTATTGGCTAACGCAAGAGTATACAATCCTTTAGGGTGTCCTGTAAACATAAAATTTATTTATTTAATTTATAATTTCTTCAAAATCTTTCGCAAGATATAAAATTTTATTTGGAAATGAGCTTTTTTGCTAATAAAAGATCGCTATTTATAGCTTTTTTTAGTTCTGTAACATTTTCAAACTTTTTTTCATCTCTAAGATGATATAATAGCTCTATAGAAAGCATTTTCCCATATATATTGCTGTCAAAATCAAAAATATGAACTTCTATTTGAGTTTGTACACTTTCACCAACAGTTGGGTGTTTTCCAATATTTGCAACTCCATAATATTTTTTTTCATCTATATACACGGAAACCGCCCAAACACCACAACCAAACGTGCTTACTTCATCGGAATGAAGTAGCACGTTTGCTGTAGGAAAACCTATTTTTGAACCAAGTTGGTTGCCTTTAACAACAACTCCTTTTATTTTTTTCACTTTAAATATTAGATAATTTCGTAATCTGGTCGTTAAGAATGTTTATTTTCTCCTCAGCATCAGCTTGTTTAGTTCTTTCGATTTCCACAACTTTAGCTGGAGCAGAATTTACAAATCTTTCATTACTAAGTTTCTTCAAAACTGATTTCAAAAAGCCCTGAGTATATTCTAGCTCTGTTTTCATTTTCAACAGCTCTTCTTCTACATTTAGATTATCGCCTAGAGGAACATAAAATTCAATTCCTTTAACAATAAACGAACTAGCACCAGCAACATCTTTTGTAACAACTTCTACACTAGAAACATTTGCTATTTTTAAAATTACAGACTCAGATTCGGCAGTTAATTTTCCACCTTTTATCTTAAGTTCAACACTATCTTTGTTAGCAATATTTTTACTTTTTCTAATATTACGTATAGCAGTAATAATCTCTTTGCTTTGTTCTATTTCTGTAAGTAAAGGCTCTTTTATTTCAGTAACTTCTGGAAGAAGTTCTATCATGATACTCTCCCCTTCTTTACGTTCGCCAAGAAAATGCCAGATTTCTTCTGTAATAAAAGGCATGAATGGGTGAAGAAGTTTAAGTAGTTTTTCAAAAAATTCTACTGTTGCATCATAAGTAGCTTTATCTATAGGTTTTTGATAGCTAGGTTTTATCATTTCAAGATACCAACCCGAAAATTCGTCCCAAAATAGGCGATATAGTTGCATCAATGATTCTGATATACGATAATTATCTAAATCCGCCGACATCTCTTTTATACTTTTACTCAAAAGAGAATCGAACCAGTCTATAGAAATTTTACTGCTTAAAGGTTGTTCTATTGTTTCGCTAACTTCCCAGTTTTTCACTAGACGGAAAGCGTTCCATATTTTATTACTGAAATTACGTCCTTGTTCTGGAAGTGTTTCGTCCCAAAGGATATCATTACCTGCAGAAGCACACAATAACATAGCAACACGGATACTGTCAGCACCATATTTTGCTATAAGATCTAATGGGTCTGGCGAATTTCCAAGTGATTTACTCATCTTACGATGTTGTGCATCACGAACGATACCTGTTAAATATACATTTGAAAATGGTTTTTCGCCTCTATATTCATAACCAGCAACTATCATACGTGCTACCCAAAAGAATAAAATATCTGGACCTGTAACCAAGTCGTTTGTTGGATAATAATACTCTATTTCTTTATTATTAGGATTACTTATGCCGTCAAAAACTGAAATCGGCCATAACCATGAAGAGAACCATGTATCTAGAACATCTTCATCTTGACGTAAATCATCTATTGTTAACGAATCGTTTCCTGTTTTTTCTTTTGCAAGAACAAGAGCCTCTTCAGGAGTTGTAGCAACTACAAAACCTCCATTGGGAAGATAATATGCAGGAATCTGTTGTCCCCACCATAACTGACGAGAAACGCACCAATCCTTAATATTTTCCATCCAATGTTTATAAGTATTCTTGAATTTCGAAGGATAAAGAGCAACATCATCATTCATTACGGCCTCAAGAGCAGGTTTAGAAAGTTCTTCCATTTTCAAAAACCATTGCATAGATAATTTAGGTTCTATAGCAACACCTGTACGTTCTGAAATACCTACTTTATTATCGTAATCTTCTATTTTTTCCATTAAACCTGCTTCTTGCAAATCTATGGCTATTTGTTTTCTTAAATCGAATCTATCAACACCAACATACATACCAACTTTATCGTTGATAGTACCGTTATCATTGAAAATATCTATTACTTCAAGATTATATTTTTGACCAAGCATATAGTCATTGATATCATGTGCAGGAGTAACTTTTAAAGCTCCAGTACCGAATTCAATATCTACATAATCATCATGAATAATAGGAATAGAACGACCAACTATAGGAACAATAACTCTTTTCCCTTTTAAGTGTGTATATCGAGGGTCATTAGGATTAACACAAAGTGCGCTATCTCCTAAAATAGTTTCTGGACGTGTTGTCGCTACGAAAATAACTTCTTTTGTATCTTCGACAATATATTTTAGGTAATATAATTTGCTATGTTCATCTTTATGAATTACTTCTTCATCAGAAAGAGCAGTTTGAGCCGAAGGATCCCAGTTTACCATACGAACACCACGATAAACAAGTCCTTTGTTATGTAAATCTACGAAAGTTTCTATTACACTTTGGCTTAAATCTTTGTCCATAGTGAATTTTGTACGTTCCCAATCGCAAGAAGCACCTAATTTTTTAAGTTGTTCAAGGATTATACCTCCGTGTTTCTCTGTCCAATCCCAAGCATGACCTAAAAACTCTTCACGAGTCATATCTGTCTTACTTTTTCCTTCACTTTTCAATTTTTGTACGACTTTTGCTTCTGTAGCTATTGAAGCATGATCGGTTCCAGGAACCCAACAAGCATTTAGCCCTTTCATACGAGCTCTACGCACTAAAACATCTTGTATAGTATTGTTTAGCATATGTCCCATATGTAGCACACCAGTAACGTTTGGTGGAGGAATAACTATTGTATAAGATTCTCTGTTGTCTGGCTCTGAGTGAAAAAAACCATTCTTCAACCAATAGCTATACCATTTGTCTTCACTATTTGCGGGATTATATTTTGAAGGGATTTCCATAATTTGTAAGTTACTTTATCGTTTATATATTGTTTTCAATCTTTCTTGTTGGACGCAAATATAGTTAATTATAATTAAAAAATAAAAAATTTATTGCCTTAAATAATAAAAAAAAGGAGTAATATTATTATCTGTAATAAAATAAAGACAAAACATAAGAAAATCTATTGAAATAAGACATATAATTATTACCTTTGCGAGGTAAACAATGCTCTATTTTAGCACCAGAACAATATTTACAAAATAAAAAAAAGAATGAAAAAAAAGACAATATCATCTGATCTTGAAATTGATCTTGGTGAACAAATGATACCTATCATCACCACAGACCAACAAGAAAAAGAAAGTATAGATATGCCTGAAAATTTACCTATATTAGCACTTCGTAGCTCCGCTTTATTTCCTGGAGCTGTTACACCTGTAACTATAGATCGCGATAAATCCATCAAGCTTATTAAAGAGATGGAACGTGAAAACAAAATTTTCGGAGCCATATTACAAAATGATCCTTCTGTTGAAGAACCTGATTACGAAGATTTTTACAAAATAGGTACTGCAGCGAGATTGCTTAAAGTTCTTGAAATGCCAAATGGTAATTTAACAGCTATACTACATGGTTTACAAAAATTTGAAGTTGAAGAATTTATTTCAAAAGAGCCATATTTTACTGCTAAAGTAACGCCACTTGCCGATAAACAATTTGCTACTCAAGACGATGTTAAATATCAAGCTTTAATAGATTCTATAAAAGACATTGCTATTAACATCATAAATCTTTCTCCATCAATACCTAACGAAACTATTTTTGCTATAAAAAATCTAGATAATAATAAAGGCATAATAAATTTCGTAAGTAGTAATATAGATTTTAGTGATGAGGACAGACAATCTCTTTTGGAAGCACCAGGGGTATATGCCAGAGCTAATAAACTTCTAGAACTTCTTGTAAAAGAACAACATCTGCTAACAATAAAAAATGAGTTGCAGATGAAAGTTAAGCAAGAGATTGACGTTCAGCAAAAGGAGTATTATCTACAACAACAACTACGTGTTATTCAAGAAGAGTTAGGCGGAGATCCTGCAGATAACGAAATAATTGAATTACGTGCACGTGGGGCTAAGAAAAAGTGGAAAAAAGAGGTTGCCGAGATTTTCGCAAAAGAACTTAGCAAGCTTGAACGTATGAACCCTGCGGTTGCAGAATTTAATACTCAAATGAATTATCTTCAACTTATGCTCGATTTACCTTGGGGCAAAATGACAAAAGATAATATCAATCTTAAAACTGCACAAAAGCATCTTGACAAAGACCATTTTGGACTTGAAGATGTTAAAAGCAGAATTATAGAACATCTCTG
>JADFUS010000038.1 GCA_015222165.1 Bacteroidota bacterium | reverse complement strand
TCCCAATGCCGGGAGAATAAAGGGGCTAGTTTCCTTTCTTATAAAGAAAAAAATAAATTACCGCGAAAGCTTTTAAACACGCTACACGCGGGCAACAGCATTAAAAATGAAAAGAATCTAAAACAATATCGTAGAGGGAATAAAAAATTTGAGTCAGCAAACTCTACTTTTCAAAGTTATCGATGGGTTCTTAGACATTGTAATAGTCATAATTTACTAGAAAAAATTCAAGAATATAAAATTGAGGAGGTAACAGATGTTTGAGTTTAGAGATAGAGAAACAAAAAAAGTTGTGAAACAAGTAGACATTACAACAGAAGAATTAGAAAATGAACATGGAAATGAATTAACTAATATTTTCGAAGAATATGATGTTCAAAAACATACTGCGAGCTATAGTTCAGCCAAACAAATCTAAATTTGTTCTGAGGAAAAAAATAAAAAGGAGATGAAAACAATATGAAAAAATGTAGTGAATGTTACCATCATTATTCAAACGAGCATTGTAATGAAACGGGTTTAGAAGTAAGTGAAGATTGTTTCTTTTGTGGGTCTAAGGAAGAAGAGTTTCTAAAAGAAATTAGTGATAAAGCGTGTGATAAATTTATAAAAATTTAATAAATTATTAGGTGAAAAGATGAAAATAACAGAAGTGAAATTTCTAAGAACTATACTTAAAAAAATAGTTGATGTAGATTAAGCCCCTAAAAAGGCTTTTTTTATTTACCTAAAAAATATGGTAGAATGTAAGAAAGGAAGGTGAGGGGATGGGTAGAGATCCGACAAAATTAACTAATAAGCAAGAAACATTTGTACAAGGATTGATTAAGGGATTAAGTCAAAGACAAGCGTATATAAAAGCGGGGTATAAATATAAAAAAGATAGAATGGACAGTCTTGATCAACAAGCCAGTAAACTTTCTAAAAACATCAAGGTCTTATCAAGGTACAACAAATTAATGAAAGAACATAAAGAAAAAGCCCTTT
This sequence comes from Bacteroidota bacterium, assembly GCA_015222165.1. GTDB lineage: Bacteria > Bacteroidota > Bacteroidia > Bacteroidales > Rikenellaceae > JADFUS01. Next base: position 4,818 of record JADFUS010000038.1, on the reverse strand, counting down.
GGACACGTGAAATGGCTTGTAATGAGCTTTTAGAGATGTTATCTGATAGCAAGGAAGCGTCAAACTTTACAGGGCGTTATAACTCAATTAAGGAGCTTAACGCGGTAGGAGATATTTACCCTAAAGAAATCGAAGTTGATATCTCTGATCCTGTATATTTAGCTAAAACGCTTAAAAAATTGCCTAAAGAAAAACTAGAGGTGCTGATGAATGAATTTTCTAAAGATTATTAAGGACAGGTAGCAACTATGTGCTAATTGTGAAAAAAAATAAATTATAATTCCTACAAAGGATATAAATGGGAGTATGAGGAGGTGGTGCAATATGGGACAGAATGATTTTTTAGGAATGTTAAAAAAGAGAGTAGAGGTATTAGAAAACGGTAAAAAAAGTTTATTAGGGTTCACAACTGAAACAAAAAAGAATTATATAACCTCTGATTTTCATAAAAATATAGCTAGTGATATAGATGAATTTATTTTTGGTAAGACAACTAAAATGATGATTTTTGCTCCTCCTTGAGCCGCAACACGGTAAGAGTGAACTGTCTACAAGAAGATTACCTGCTATGTTGTTAGGATTAGACCCTACACTCAAGATAGCGGTCATTTGCTACAACGCTACTATAGCCAGAGGGTTTAATAAGAATGTTCAAGATATAATAATAGAGGACGAATACAGAGCTTTATTCCCAAATACAATAATACAAGGTGTTAGAGATCCTGACTCAATAAAAAAGTTAAAAGAAAAAGGAAGACAATTAGAAAAAAACTCATATATGTTTGAAACTACAGAGGGCGGATATTTAATTTCCACAGGTGTTAATGGTTCGCTTACTTCAAAAACGGTAGACATACTGATAATGGATGATTTATATAAGGGTAAAATGGATGCTTATTCACCAATTTTTAGACAAAGGGTACTTGATTTTTATAACTCGGTAGCAGAAACTAGACTACATAATGGCTCCAAGCAATTGATATTGTACACTAGATGGCATGAGGAGGATTTGGCAGGAGTATTGTTGGAAAAGGAGAGAGATATTTGGTATGTGTCGAAATATGAAGCTATAAAAGAAACTTTTGATAATGAAAAAGATAAAAGAGAACTAGGGGAACCGTTGTGGGCAGAAATGCACTCTAAGGAAAAATTATTAAGGGTAAAGAAAAATGATCCCGAGGTTTTCCAATCTTTAATGCAACAGGATCCTAGACCAACTGAGGGGCTATTATACGAGAATATAAAAACTTACTCAATATTCCCGACAGAAGGATTAATGAAATCTTATACAGACACAGCAGACGAAGGTAGTGACTTCTTAGCATCTATAGTTTACACAAAAGTAGAAGGATACGTTTATGTAAAAGATATAATTTATACTCAAAAGAAAATGGAATTAACAGAGCCTATGGTGGCGGATTCTCTAATAATACATAAAGTTAAAAATGCTAGAATAGAAAGTAACAATGGTGGTAAAGGTTTTGCTAGGAACGTTAAAAAAGAAATAGAAGGTAAAGCAAACACTAATATAAAATGGTTCCATCAATCCAAAAACAAAGAGGCTAGAATATTAAGTGCAGCATCAAATATAAATAAGTATTTTTTATTCCCTGATAGATGGGAAGAAAAATTCCCTTTAGCTCATAAATCGTTGAGCAGATTTTTGGCAAAAGTAAAAGCTAATGAACATGATGATTTGCAAGATTGCTTAAGCGGTATAGAAGAGGAAGAGTTCAAAGACAATAATAAATTAAGAACCATGGACAGATCAAAACTAGGATTATAGGAGGATATATGTGCAAGAAATGGAAAGGTAAAGCTAACAAAGAGTTGATTGAATTAGATATTGGTCAAAGAGATTTTCCTTGCATATTAAATAAAGACATTCTGATAATAGGGACAAAAGATGATACACATTCAACCTTGGTTCACAAAATGTTGTATGGTATGGACTCGTTAGATCAGTCATACGAAGGTCTTACAAGCGCAGGCTTACCATGGACAAGGGATAATGTAGAAGATGATGACGTTGCATATGGGCACATTATAAAAAATAAAATATACTGGGATGTTTTGGATAATTCTACCTCAGAAGTATTAAAGATGTTAAAGAGTAATAAGTCAAAAACTAATGATTATGAACATTTTATGTTCGATTCGTATAAAGGAAATTATAATAAAATAAAAAGTTTAGGGAGGGAGTAATGAACTATATTTTAATAGGTGCTTGCATTGCAATTAATTTGATATGCAATGTGTCAGCTGGGATATCAGATGTAAAAAAACCACACAAATTTTTTATACTTCAATGTATATCAATTTTGTCGTTCTACGCAGGAATGAAAATACTTATAAAAGTGTCTTAGGAGGAATTATGGATATAGGAGCAAAAATATTAAGAAGTAAGATACCCGAAATTATGACAAGTGCATTTTTACAGAATATGTTAGATTGGCACGTTGGACAAATAGCGAGATATACAAAAATGCAGGACTATTACTTAGGGAACCACGCAATTCTACTTAGAGAGCCGAAGGACGCAACCAAGGCAGATAATAAAGAAGTTAATAACTACGCTAAATATATTACAGATGTGCTTAAAGGTTACTTTATAGGTAATCCAATAACTTATTCTGAGAAGGAAGGAACGACAGTTTTTAATGACTACATACAAGAAATTTTCGAATATAACGATGAAGAAGATAAAAACTCTAAATTAGTGGAAAATATATCGATCTTTGGTCATTCTTATGAGTTGTTATGGAATGATGAAAACGCAGATCCTAGATTCACGGAAGTTTCACCAATTGAAATGTTTGGGATATATGATCCTGATTCTATTGAAGATGTGATGATAGCAGCAATAAGATATTATACTGTGGAGAATGTAGACACAAAAGAAACGAGTGTGAATGTAGAATATTATACTAATGATTCAGTTGAAAAATGGGTTATGAAAGGAAAAGACTCTACAGAATATACACAAGAAGGAGAAGAAACACCCCATACGTTTGGAAAAGTGCCTGTGGTAGAATATAAGAATAACGACTTTAGAACAGGAGATTTTGAGGGAGTGATAAGCCTTATAGATTCTTATAATGTATTTAGTTCGGATTGCACAAACAGTATAGAAGACTTTGTATCAGCTTACTTAGCCTTGACAGGCGTGGAAGGAACTAATGCAGAAGATATAGCAAAGTTCAGGGAAATGGGTATATTGCTGATCCCAGTGGATGGAAAAGCAGAGTATATAACCTCACAGCTTGACAGTTTGAACCAAGAATTTAATAGGAAAAGATTAAAAGAGGATATACACAAATTTTCTATGACTCCAGATATGGGTGATGATAACTTCGGAGGGACTCAGTCAGGGGTAGCTATGAAGTTTAAGTTATTCACTACAGAACAGGTAGCAATAACTAAAGAAAGGAAGTTCAAGAAGTCTCTACAGCAAAGGATAGAGTTGCTATTGCTTAATCATAATACAACTTTTGGAAGAAAAGAATATTTAGATGTGTTGATAACTTTTTCTAGGAATATCCCTCAAAATATAAAAGAGATTATCGAGCCGTTGGTTAAATTAACTGGTATTGTATCAAAAGAAACTTTACTATCTCAATTACCATTTAAAATTGACGTTAAAGGAGAAATGTTAAAGATAGATGCAGAGAATAAAAAACTTGTAGGGGATTATCTTGTAGAGGAGTAAAAATTAAATGAATATGGTATAATGCAAATATAAAAAGAGTATTAAGGCACTCAATATAACTTTACCAATTGCGGTAACCGATTTGTATATTAATATACGCCTTAAATCTCGGTTATCGTTTTTTAATTTAGGAGGTATAATATGCAATTAATACTATCACTAATGATAATAGCTATATTTCTAAAGATATTTGGTAATGCAATCATCCATTTTTGTGTTTTCTTTTTCAGTTTTGTGAACTTGTACGATCATATGAGTGATGAGAAAGCGGTTATTGTAGCTTTAATTATCGCAGTAGCGGTGTATTTTGGAGGTAAGGAGTTAAAGAAATATGGAAAATAAACAGTATTGGGAACAGAGAGCATTGCAGTTAGAAGAAAAGGTAGACCTAACATCTAGGCAACTAAACAACAGATTTAAAAAAATGTTTAAAAAATCTGAAATAGAGTTGCAATCTAAAATTGATAAATTGTACAGAAAATATGCTACAGATATGCAGATGGATTTGGTAGAAGCTCATAAATTGATAGAAGGTTCATTTTTCAAAGAATGGAGAATGTCCATAGGTGGATATGTAAAAGAATTAAAGAAGACAGGAAATAAAAAACTATATACAGAATTAGAAACATTGGCTACAAGATCGAGAATAAGCAGACTAGATGCGATTCTAAGCGAGGTTAGAGCAGAAACTAGCTTATTGTATAGCGATAACTTGCCTTTGCTTAGTGAGACGCTAGAAAATACTTATAAATCATCTTATTATCTTAATTCTTATGCTATCCAACATGGTACGGGTATATATTACCAAATCGCAACTGTAGATAAAAAGAAAATGCAAAGAATAATGGAATATAAAAATTATGGTAAAAACTTTTCATCTAGGATATGGGAACATAAAGAAAAATTAGCGAAGGAAGTGCAGACAGAAATAGCCCAAGGGTTTGCAACTTCTAAGGATCTGAAAGCAGTATCAAAAAGGATAAGTGAGAGATATGGTGTAGCATATAATAATTCTACTAGGTTAGTTAATACAGAAAATAATTTTTATATGAATCAAGCCAGTTTGGATAGTTATAAAGAAGCAGACGTGGAACAATACCAATATATAG
>JADFUS010000037.1 GCA_015222165.1 Bacteroidota bacterium | reverse complement strand
TCTTAATCCTCCAACTGCTGAGATTAAGAAAAAGAAATATTGCCGTTTCCAAAAAAATGGTATAAAATATATTGATTACAAAGACCCTGAATTTCTTAAGAAATTCTTAAACGAACAAGGTCGTATCCTTCCTCGTCGTCTTACAGGTACATCTCAAAAATACCAAAAGAAAGTTGCACAAGCTGTTAAAAGAGCTCGTCACTTGGCAATTTTGCCTTTCGTAACTGATTTAATGAAATAAGGAGAATTAGAAATGGATATAATACTAAAAAAAGACGTTGAAAGTCTTGGTAGCAAGAACGACACAGTACGTGTACGTGATGGTTACGCAAATAACTGCCTTATTCCTAATGGTTTAGCTACTGTTGCTACTTCATCAGCAAGAAAAATTGCTGCTGAAAACATTAGACAATCTGCACATAAAGAAGCTAAATTTAGAACTGACGCTACTATTATAGCAGAACAACTTGCTGCAATTACACTTGAATATATTGTTAAAACAAAAGGTAACAAAATTTCAGGTTCTATTACATCTTCAAATGTTTCTGAAGATCTTGCTGCAAAAGGTTTTTCTTTTGAAAAGAAAAACATTGTTCTTCAAAAAATTAGCTCTTTAGGTACTTACGAAGCATCTATTAAACTTTTCAAAGAAATTAAAGGTTTAATAAAAGTTGTCGTTAAAGGTGAAGGTCAAGAAGAAGAAGTTGCTGAGGTTGCTGAAAAAGCTGTAGCTGAGTAATTTATTTATATATATAAGGAAAGAGATCAATTTTTATTGGTCTCTTTTTTTGTGCGTCAAATTTTTTTCATTATCTTTGGCTTTAAATGAACAAAAAACAAATAATAAAAAAATATAGAATGAAAAAATTTATTTTAGCCGCTGCATCAGTATTAATGGTGTTTTCAGTTTCGGCAAAAGACACAGTAAAAGTTGGTCCTTATAAACTAACAAAAGTTTATGAAAATCCAACAACTTCTGTAAAAGATCAAAATCGCACAGGAACTTGTTGGGCGTTTTCAACGCTTGCTGTTGTTGAAAGTGATATCATAAAAGATGGAAAAGCAGATATGTCTTTAGATTTATCTGAGATGTGGATTGCTCGTCACGCTTATTTTGATAAGTTTGTGAAATATGTTCGTATGCAAGGTAAGATTTGTTTTGAACAAGGAGGAGCTGCACACGATATTCCAGCTATGATAGAAAAATATGGTATTGTTCGTGAAAAAGATTATCCAGGTTTGAGTTACGGTGAGAAAAATCATGTTCATTCTGAACTTATGGGTGTTCTTAAAAGTTATGCAAATACACTTGTTAAAAATCCTAATGGACGCTTAACTCCAGTTTGGAAAGATGCAGTTAATGGTATTCTTGATGCTTATCTTGGTAAATGTCCTGAAACAATTTCTGTTGATGGAAAAGATATTACTCCAAAAGAGTATGCTAAATCTTTAGGTATTAATACTAATAATTATGTTGAATTTGCATCTGCTACACATCACCCATTTGGCGAAAAATTCATTTATGAAGTTGCTGATAACTGGGCTTGGAGCGAAGTAAATAATATTCCTTTAAAAGACTTCACAGAGTTGGCTATAGAAGCATTGAAAAATGGTTATACTATTGCTTGGGGTTCTGATGTTAGTGATAAAGGTTTCCGTTTTAAAGATGGTTTTGCAGTTTATCCTGATTTTGAAGCTTCATCTGTTGCTGGTTTAGAGCGTGCAAAATGGGAGAAAATGAATAGAGAAGATAAAAACAAAGCACTTTTCTCTAAAAAAGTAAATGAAAAAGAGATAACACAAGAATACAGAGCTTTATTGTTCGATAATTATACTGCAACTGATGATCACGGTATGCAAATTGTTGGTCTTTATCAAGAAGCTGATGGTACTTTATTCTTTAAAGTAAAAAATTCTTGGACAACAAATAGTAGTCAAAAAGGTTATTTCTATGCTTCTGAAAGTTTCTTCGAGGCATTGACAATGAATTTTATGATAAATAAAAATGCTATTTCTAAAGCATCTCAAGATAAATATATTAAGTAAATAATATTTATTTTTAATTTAATAGCTCCGTTCTTTTTTATTAAAGGAACGGAGCTATTTTATTTTTATGAAAAAGTTATTTTGTTTTTTCGTATCTTTGTAGTCTAAATAGTACATTATGGGATTAAAATATATTTTATTTATTACTTTTTTATTTTTATCGGCTTCTTTAAAAGCAAAGGTTTTGCGAGATACTGTCAAAACGGAAGTTAGATATAGCGAAAAAAATATTTATGATACAATCAATGTTTATGGCGATAAACAAATTGTTCGTCGTGACAGTTTGCGTAAACATTTTAGTAAATATATCCCTAAAAATTATGTAGTTTCTTATAATTCAATAGATTACATATCTTCAGCACATCTTAAGATGTTACTTAGTCAAGAACATAAAAAGAATAAGAATAAAAATAAGAGTGTTTTAATTTCTGGAGCACCTTTCCCTTTTTATAAACCAACTACCTCTTTTGGTTTTGGTGGTGCAGGAGTTTTATCTTTTAAATATGATAAAAAAGACACGGTTAGCTTTCGTTCTTATGTTCCTTTTAGCCTTTTGATATCTGTAAAAGGGCAGTTCGAATTTGGAACGGGAATGGATCTTTTTATGCACGAAAATAGATTTAAAACAAGATTTAGATTAGATGCAACCAAGGGTTTAGCAAATTATTTTGAGTATAATGGCACTCTTAAATTCCCTTCTATTGATGATAAATCTACTCAATATGATCACTTATTAATAGAGCCAGAAGTTGAGATGCTGTGGAGTGTGGCGAAAAATTTTTATATAGGACCTTCGCTTTATTTAAGATATGAAAAATTATCGAAAATGTCAGATGATGTAAAAGCTACTTTGCCTTTGAGTTTCCTTAATAATCCCGAGGTCTTTTCGATGGGTTTAGGTTTTATGTGTGAATATTCTTCTATAGATAATCCTACTTTTCCCTATCATGGTTTAGTTGCAAATGCCTCTATTCAAGAGTACTACGAATTTATGGCAGAAAAAAAGGCTTATACGAAAATTACTTTGGATTATAGACAGTACCAAGAATTATTTAATCGTTGTGCATTGGCATGGCAAGTTAAAGCCGAAGGAGTTGTGGGTCAGGAAACAGATTTGTTTATGTTGAAGCCCGCAGTTTATATTCGTGGAGTGATGGATAGATATTATATTTCTCCGCTTGTAGGTAATATTTCTACGGAGTATAGACAATATTTTGGAAGTCAAGAAGCGTATGAACGAGGCTCTTATTTTGCAAGAGTTGGTTATACACTTTGGGCTAATATGGGAGTTTGGGGTGATAAATTAAATAGTTTAAATACTGTTTTCTCTGTCGGTGGAGGTTTGCGTTATGAAATTCAGCAATATAAAAATATTCGTTTTGATGTTGGAACGCCGTTTGATAAAAATGCTAAATTATTTTATTATGTTAGTTTTTTAGAATTCTTCTAAATTTATCATATTTTTAATTTCAGAAAGAACGTTTTCATATTCAAAACCTCTTGAAATACCAAATCTTACGAGCTTATTTCTAAGATCATATTCATCTTTATATTTTGTGCTTTTCATCTTTTTAGAGAGTGCTTTTTTAAGATTTTCGATATTTTCTTCATTAGAATATTCTTCTTCTAATACGTTTTTAATAATCTCTTTATCAATTCTTTTGATACTTAGATTTTCTTTTATTTTGCCTTTTCCCCATGAACTAAGATTTTTTTTACCTTTAACATATAAGCGTGCATACCGTTCGTTATCAATAAATTTATTGCTAATTAGGGATTCTAAAATTTCATTATGGTGTTCAACATTTACTTTCCAACGCCATAAAAATTCTATAGCTTTACTTTCGCAGATTTCTCGTTTTGAGCAGGTGTCCATTAATTTTGAGAGAGCTACCTCTTTAGTTGTTCTTTTTATTTCGTCCATATTGCTTCTACTATTCTGTCGTTATCATTAATATCTTTTATGATTTTTATATCGTTAAAGCCTTTATCTTTAAGCATATCTTTTGTCTCTTTACCAAATGCTTGGTTGATTTCAAAATATAATTTACCGTTGTTTTTTAGTGCTGTTGTGGCAAGAGAAGCTATTTTTTCGTAAAACATTAGCGGTTTGTTGTTTGGTACAAAAAGGGCTAATTTTGGTTCGTAGTTTAGCACGTTATCCTGCATTTGTATTTTCTCTTTTTCTAATACATAAGGAGGGTTGCTTACTATAATATCATATTTTTTATTGAGATTTTCGCATTTTAAAATATCACACTCAATAAATTTTATATTGCTTGTTTTGTTTTTCAGTGCGTTTTTTTCGGCTATGATTAGGGCTTTTTTAGAAATATCTATCGCTTCAACAAGAGCATTTTTTATTTCTAAAGCAAGAGAGATTGATATTGCTCCACTGCCACAGCCTATATCTAAAATTTCTGGATTTTTGCCAGCATATTCTTCGGATATCAGTTTTACTAGCTCTTCGGTTTCATTTCGAGGAATAAGTACATTTTCGTCGACAATAAAAGTGCGACCATAAAATTCACATTCTCCATTTAAATATTGCACGGGGTAGTGAGCTTTAAGCATCTTTATATTCTTTTCAACAATTTTATTATCACAAGAAAGTTCTTTAGTGTCAAAAACTAAAAGAGTCTTTTTATCTATACTATGTTGATATTCCATAACACATTGTGCTATAGCCTTTGCTTCGTGCAGAGGGTAGATTTCTGCCAATGCATTTCGATATTTATTATACAGTTCTTTTATGGTCATATGCAAAAATAAATAAATTATGCTAACTTTGCAAAAGCGTTATAATTATTATTATGGAAAAGGACAATTTATATATGTCTCGTGCTTTGGAATTGGCAAAATTGGGAGCGGGGAATGTTTCAACAAATCCTATGGTAGGAGCTGTTGTTGTGTGTGACAATAAAATCATTGGAGAAGGCTATCATCGTAAATATGGTTGCCCCCATGCTGAAGTGAATGCTGTTGCTTCGGTAAAAGAGGAATCTTTGTTTTCTCGGTCGACGATGTATGTCACGCTTGAGCCTTGTAGCCATTTTGGAAAAACTCCTCCTTGTTGCGATTTACTTATTCGTAAAGGTTTTAAGAGAGTAGTGGTAGCAATGCAAGATCCTTTTGCTCTTGTTGCAGGAGAGGGCATAAGACGTATGCGTGAAGCAGGGTTAACTGTTGATGTGGGTGTTATGGAAAAGGAAGCGTTATTTCTAAATCGACGTTTTGTAACTTTCAATACGCTTAAAAGACCATACGTGATAATAAAATATGCAAGAACTACAGATGGTTTTATAGATAATGATAGAGAATCATCGACTCCAGCAACGTGGCTTACGGGCTATCCAGCAAAAGCCTTAGTACATCGTTGGAGAGCAGAAGAAGATGCTATAATGGTGGGTACAAATACGGTATTACGTGATAATCCCGAGCTTACGGTTAGAGAGTGGACAGGAAAGAACCCTCTTAGGGTAACGATGGATAAAAGAGATAGAATTCCTTCTACTGCAAAAATAATTAATGGCGAAGCAGATACAGTAGTTTTTACACATCACTCTTTGTCTCAGATTTTTGATGATTTATATAAACGAGGAGTTCAGTCTATTATGGTTGAGGGAGGTCGTGCGTTGATAAATAATATTGTTACTTTGGGATTATATGATGAAGTTAGAGAATTTGTTTCTCCGCTAAGACTTTCAGATTTGAAAGGAGGAAGAGGAGGAGATGGTATTCGAGCTCCACAAATTCATAATTTAAAACTTTTATCTTCGAGAGAAGTTGGTAAAGATGTAAAATTAAATATATTTATTAAATAAAAAAATGGAGACTAATAATTTAGTCTCCATTTTTTATGATTTATTCTGAGTAACCGTAGCGACGAAGACTTTTGTCGTTGTCTCGCCAATTTTCATTGACTTTGACATACGTTTCTAAGAATACTTTTTTAGCTAAGAAAATTTCTAAATCTTTTCTTGCTGCTGTACCGACTTTCTTTAACATTGTGCCTTTATGACCAATGATTATGCCTTTTTGTGAATCTCGAGCAACATATATAATAGCTCTAATTCTATCCATTTGAGCACCTTCTTGATACTCCTCAATAACTACTTCACAAGAGTAAGGTATCTCTTTTTGATAGTATAATAAGATTTTTTCACGAATAATTTCTGAAGCGAAAAAACGTAGAGGTTTGTCTGTTAAAGTATCTTTAGGGTAGTAAGGTTCACCTTCAGGAAGAGTGTTTATAATCTCCTTAAAAATATTCTCAAGGTTAAATTTATTAAGAGCAGAGGCAGGAAAGATATGAGCATCAGGAAGAAATTTTTGCCATTTTTCAACCAGTATCTCAAGCATTTCGGGCGTCGTAAGGTCTATTTTATTTATAACCAAGAGTGTTGGGATTTGACTTTTACGAACCTTTTCTATAAAATCAATATTTTTATCTATCGTTTCGACAGTGTCGGTAACGTATAATAATACATCGGCATCTTTTAATGCTCCCGTAGAGAAGTTCAACATAGATTCTTGAAGCTTGTAATTTGGCTTTAAGACACCAGGTGTATCTGAATACACAATTTGGTAGTCTTCACCATTCACAATACCCATTATTCTATGGCGTGTAGTTTGCGATTTAGAAGTTATAATAGATAATTTTTCGCCTACTAAAACGTTCATAAGAGTTGACTTACCCACATTTGGGTTGCCGACAATATTAACAAATCCTGACTTGTGCATATTATTAACCTCTCATTTTTTTAGTTGCCTCGTTAAAGATATCCATACCTATATCTGTAAGTGGGTGGTTAACAAGTTTTGTTATTGAACTAAGTGGAGCAGTGATAACATCTGCACCTACATTCATACATCTTATAATATCACCTGTTGAGCGAATAGATGCAGCAAGAACTTGTGTTGCAAAACCATAATATTCGTACATTTCAACAATAGCTTGAACAAGGTCTACACCTTCGCTTGAGATATCATCTATACGACCTACAAATGGAGAAACGTATGTTGCGCCTGCTTTTGCTGCTAGAAGTGATTGTCCAACAGAGAAAACAAGTGTACAATTTGTTTTAATTCCCATTGTTGTAAGTTTTTTTATAGCTTTAATTCCTTCTAATGTACAAGGAACTTTTACAACAATATTTTTTGCTATTTTTATTAATTCTTGAGCTTCAGCAACCATTTCATCGTATGTTGTTGAAAGAACTTCTGCACTAACATCACCTTCTGTAACGATGTTGCAGATTGCAGTGTAATGGTCACGAATAGCTTTTTCGCCTACAATACCTTCTTTTGCCATTAGTGATGGGTTTGTAGTAACACCATCAAGGATACCTAAATCATTAGCTTCCTTAATTTGGCTAAGGTTTGCTGTGTCAATAAAGAATTTCATACTCTTATTTTTTTTTATTAAGTAATTTGGTTATTTACAATTTATTAATTTTTATAACTCCCCATTTCCCATCTTCTTTAACCAAAATGGTATATCTATTTTGGAATTTTCCAGCTTCAAAAATTGGAGGGATTACCCATTCTCCTTTAATATCTATGAAGCCTACTTTATTTCGGTATGTAGCTTTCGATAACTCATATTGAAATCTCGTTAGCCTATCATACTTGGGTGTTATAATCCATTTTCCACTTACTCCTATAACTCCATATAATTCACTTTGTGCTTGAGCTATAGATAGCCCATGTTTAAAAGTTGTTAGCGATAGAAATAGTGGCTTTATTACATACTCTCCAGATTTATTTATAAATCCGTAAAGAGTTTTATTGTTTTTTTTTATGCTTACTTTTGCAATTCCTGCGTTACTGAAATTTGTACAGTTAGCAAATTTGGGCTTTATTATCCATTCACCATATTGGTTTATGAATCCCCAAAAGTTCTTGCTATTTTTTGCTCTTGCCACTCCTCCAACAAAAGGTTCAAGGTTTTTATATTGGCATTCTATGCTATATTCCCATTTGCTGTTTGTAGTTTGTCCCAAACAGTCATAAAAGAATAATGATAAAAGAAGCAAAAAAAATATTCGTTTCATTATGCTTTAAGAATTCTCATTACTGAAATAAAATACATTATTTCAGTACCTAATAATTTTGAAGCACTATTTTTATATTCAGCAATATATTTGTCTCTTATGACTTTATATTGTTTTACATCATCTATATAAATCTGAATAGAGTAGGTTAGATGTTGTTCGCCTTCTTGGCTCATTATACGTGTAAAAACAATATTTTTATGCTCATTGTCGAGTTTTAATATTGGTAAAAGTTCTTTTATAATATGTCCGTACCATTTATCATGTAGCTCTGGAGAGATAATAAATGTTGTATTTACTATATATTTCATAACTATATTTCTTTGTTTTCGTTATTATCTTGCGAGTTGTTATTTATCTCCATAAAGTCATTTCTTTTTATTATTGAAGAAATTAAAAGTGAAGGTAAAATACCCATAAAAAGCATTGCAAAAACAGATGAAATTATGAAATATATTGGACTATGAATAAAGCTATCATAGGCAGTTTCGATGTCCATTATGCTATTTTCATTGCCTTTGTAAATTTCTTCCATCATTTTTACCACTGTTTCACGATAATAATCTTCGGCAATGTGATTGTACATTATATACATAAATGCTCCGTAAATAACGCCTGATAAACATATTGATGTTAAAGAGTATTTAAGTGCAGTGACAAAAGGGAAAGGTTGTTTATATTTAGCTAATGTTTTGCTAAATAATTTTCCTCGATATAGAGTTATACCAAAAATGGAAGACAATACAATGATGTTATTGACTACAGAAAGCATTGAGGAATCTCTCATGACGTATGACACTACAACTGATAGTGATAGCGCTAAACCTACGTATAATCCTGTTGTGAAAGCGTCTTTCCAGAATATGTTCTTTGAATATTTCATAATGTTATTTTATCTCTACAGCTCCTTGACGAGTTATCTCCATTTCCCCAGTTGTAAAATCTACTATTGTCGATTCTTCATTAGGAACATCTCCTCCGTCAATAACAATATCAACGACGTTTTTATATTTGTCCCAAATTAAAGATGGTTCGTCTTCATTTTCATATTCTTCTACGGAAAGAGGTACAGAAGTAGAAACTAAAGGGAAGCCAAGTTCTTCAACAAGAGAGTGTACAATATTATTACTTGGGATACGGATACCGATAGATTTTTTGTTATCTAAGAAGTTATTTGGAAAAGCATTTGTAGCTTGTAATATAAAAGTAACAGCTCCTGGTGCATTGTTCCTAAGAACCTTGTATGTTTGATTATCTATACGAGCATAATTAGTTACGTCGCTCAAATCGCTACAAATTATAGAGAGATTATCGTCATCTTTACCCTTTATTCTCTTTAATTTATTGATTGTTTTTACACAATTTAAAGAACAACCCATAGCATAGGTAGTGTCTGTAGGATAAATGATAATCGCCCCACGTTCAAGTTTTTCAACAATAGAACGTAAGATTTTCACATTTGTATCTTTCTGATATAACTTAATAAATTCGCTCATATATTTTATTTTATCTCTTTTGTGAAAAGCTCGTCTATTTTATCTTCGAGCTTCTCTTTTTTGAGAAGTTTATCAACTATAATACCGTTTTTATCAATGATAAAAGTAGATGTTATAGACTGAACATAGTATTTATCTGCGGGAACACAATCCCAACCTTTTATATCACTAACATTTATCCACTTAATATCGTTACGTTCGATATAGCCTTTCCACTCTTCTTCGGTATAGTCCATAGAAACAGAATATATTCCTAGTCCTTTATCATAATATTTGTCGTATAAATTTTTTATATATGGTATATTTCCACGACAATCTCCGCACCATGAAGCCCAAAAAGTAAGAAGTGTATATTCGTTATTAGCAACAGTTGTAGAAAGTGATCTTATATTACCTTCAGTGTCATTTTCTACAATTTCAGTAAAATGACTTCCTATCTGAGAATCCTTTTTCGCTTTACCAACAAAATGTGCTCTCTTTGCGTAAAGTGTAGCTTGAATATCTTCAGGCATAAGATTTAATAGAGAGTCTATTTGTTCTAAAGTAGCTTTGTATTTGTAGTGTCTTGCTAGGACGTAAGGTGCAGCTACGAAATCTTTATATTTTATTGCAAATTCTCTCGTCTTATTGAAATCTGAAGCTCCACTATTTCTTCTAAAATCTGAATATAAAGAATCGGAGATAGTACCTTCGATTTTCATATCTTGTCTGTTTTCAAAAGAACCAGTAACATTTACTATGTCGTTATCAACAAAAAAACGTGCTACATTATAAGGAGCGTCTTTTTTCTCTTTAAGACAATATTCACCTTTTTGTTTCTCTCCTTTAGTAAATAAAAATGTTCCATCTTTTTTTACTTTTGTAGAATCTACAATTTCAGCTCTTGTCCAACCATACTCACACAGATATAATTTCTTACCTGCTAAATCATCTATCTTTCCTTCTATAAAAGGACTTCCCCCTTTGCAACCTAATGTTGATAGAGAAATCGCAATAAGCGAAATCGTAAGAAGTTTTCTCATCTTATTTTATAAATTTTAGAGTTAAAGTTATTTAATTACTTCCTTTGAAAGTAAAGTATTTCTGCATTATATAGCTAAATATTACCGTGACAACCGTCATTATAGCATTTGCTATAGATGGATAAATAAGTAAATAAACGAGTGTTTTTATACCTAAATATTTTATACCTATATTTCCAATAGTAACCATCAAATATCTTATGGTTTGAGTGGTGTCTCTTAGTGGTGAATTTTGAAAAGAGATGTTTTTTGCAAGCCATAATCCAGTAATAAAAGTTATTGGAAATGTAAGTAGGAAAGCGGCTATTTGTGGTGAAATAGTTACAAATCCAAGGTCTAAATCTTGTTTCCAAAGAGCATAATGAAAAATAAAGAAATAGATAAGCATATCTAAAACCATATTTGCTCCTCCACACAAACCATATCTAAATGTTTGAAGTGGAATATATCGCCTAAAGATAGGGAAATATATTTTATCAATAAGTTTGATAATGTTTTTTTGCAAATAAGCCTTCATACTTACCTTATTTTTTCGGGATTTGCTTTAACATAGTCTTCCCAGCTTTTATGAGAACTTTTGTTATTTGCTACATTAGTGTTTTGATAGAAGTGACACATAGCAATAGCTAAAGCATCTGTACTATCTTGATTTTCTGGCAACTCTTTGAATTTAAATATAGCTTTCAGAAGATTGGCAACTTGTCCTTTTGAAGCCCCTCCAGTTCCTGTTATAGCTAGTTTTATTTTTCGTGGAGCATATTCAAAAACTTTTGCACCATGTTTTGAAGCTGCCACCATAGCAACTCCTTGTGCTCGTCCCAATTTCAACATACTTTGTATATTTTCTCCATAGAAAGGTGCTTCGTAGGCAACTTCCGATGGAGAAAACTCTATCATTAATTCTTCGACACGTTGAAAGATAACCAATAGTTTATCGTATGCCGACAAAGTTGATGGCACTTTCAAATAACCCATATTTAAAAATGTAGCTTTTTTCCCTATGACACTTATCAAAGCGTATCCCATTTTGTTTGTGCCAGGGTCTATTCCCATAATTATTTTTGGGCAAGATGTGTCGTTATTTTGTTTCAAACTTTTCTATTGTTTCTTTAAGTTTAGCAATTTCTTTTTGCATAGTTCTCATTTCAGTATACATATCTGGAAGTTTCTTTTGTATTACATGTATTCTCTTAAAGAGATTTGAATCTATAGAAGGGAAACCTAAATAAGATCCATTTTCTTCTTTTATAGTACGAGTAATACCTGCAAGAGATCCAATTGTTGTTCTGTCTGCAACAGATATGTGGCCTACGATTCCAACTTGACCAGCAATAACACAATTTTTACCAACTTTTGAAGATCCCGCGACACCTAAAAATGCTGCTGCTACTGTGTTTTCTCCAATTTCTGTGTTGTGAGCACAATGACAAAGATTGTCAAGTTTAACGCCTTTATGTATTATTGTAGAGCCCATTGTAGATCTGTCAATAGTGCAATTACTACCCATATCAACATCATCTTCAATGATTACATTTCCTATTTGAGGGATTTTTTCGTAAGAGTCACCAACTGGAGCATATCCAAAACCGTCACTTCCTATGATTGTTCCTGCGTGTAGTTCGATGTTATTTCCAAGTACGCAACCTTCATAAATTTTAACACCTGGACGTAGAGTCACATTGTCGCCAATTTTAACTCCTAATCCTATATATACCTGTGGATATATTTTACAGTTACTTCCAATTTTAGCTCCGTCTTCTACTACTGTGAAATCTCCGATATAGTTGTTCTCGCCAATAGTAGCTTTTTCAGAAATACTTGCTTTTTCACTAACTCCTTCTGGTTGAGGTTTATTTGCGACATATAATACAAGTAAATCGGCAAATGCTTTATAAGGATCTTCAACTTTTATTAAAGTTGCTTTTACCTCAGATTGTGGCGAAAATTTATCAGAAACAACAACGATAGAAGCATCGGTTGTATAAATATAATGTTCGTATTTTGGATTAGATAAAAAACAAAGGTCCCCGTTTTTTCCTTCTTCAATTTTTGCGTAGTTTGTAACTACTGAATTTTTGTTTCCAGCAACTTCTCCTTTTAGAAAAGAAGCTATCATCTCTGCTGAGAATTCCATATTTCTTTATTTGAATTGTTATAAATATATTTTTTTTAAAAAGAACATCTTATCTCTGCAAAAGTATAATTTTTTTAGTTAAGAATGTAATTTTTAGCTAAATATTATTCTTTTGTTATGAAACTGTTGTATTCCATTTTGTCATGAATAAGCGAGTTGTTATATGTTTGAACAAATGCTTTCATCTTATTTTCCATCTCATTTTCGAGTTCTGGTTGTTCTTCGGAAATGTCATGATTTAAATTTACATCTAACATATAATCATACATACCTATGTTTTTAGTACCGTCGAAAATCATTAGATAGTTATTATTATAGCCATAATAATGGTTGTTATAGTATATTACGGCTATGTGCATATCCTCTGAAGGTTTAAGTTTGCTTGTTCCGAAAGAGAAATATGGCTTATTATAATTTAGATAATCTAAAATTGTTGGAGTAATATCAGCTTGTTGTATGGTCTCATTACGTTTTCCTTTTAATTCTCCGTTTGGAGTGAAAAAAAGAATAGGAATACTATAGCGTCCTGCTGGAGTGCTATATTCTTTATAGAAATTAAGGTTTGTATGGTCTGCTGTGAACACAAATAGAGTGTTTTTATACCAATCTTGTTCTTTGGCACGTTTGAAAAAGTTGCGTAAAGCATAGTCGCTATAGCCGATGACTTGATGCATAGGAATATCTCCTTTGTCAAATTTGCCCTCATATTCTTCAGGTACTTTATATGGGTGGTGAGATGAAGCTGTAAAAACTGTCGCTATGAAAGGGGCTTTTCTTTTGCTTAAATCTGTTGCCATAAAATCAAGAAAAGGTTTGTCCCAAATGCTCCATAAACCGTCAAAATCATCATCATTATTATATTCATCTTTCCCAACATAATATTCTGTGCCTATTTTATTAGCAAAAGCCGAAAATCCCATAGAGCCATTAGGCGCACCGTGATAAAATAGAGTAGTATATCCGTTCTCTTTTAATCTGCTATTTATAGAATTATATTTATTCTGTGAATATCCTGAAAGGATAAATGGTTTTGTTAGCGAAGGTATTGATGCTAAAACAGAAGGCATAGCTTCAATAGATTTCTTTCCGTTAGAAAATGAATATTCAAAATACATAGATTCTCCAATCAGTGAGTCGAGAAAAGGTGTATAGCTTTTATAATTTTCTATGTTTTTATTTTCGTTTAATTTTCCAATATACTCTTTTCCGAAACTTTCTAAAATTAAAATAACGACATTCTTTTTTCTCATAGTGTCGCAAGTGGGCATGTGAATTGGAGAGTATAATTCTGCTAATTCTTTTTTGTTGAAAAATTTAGATTCAGGAAGTTTTTCTTCTCCCATAGTTCTTAAAACAGAAAAAGGTGTATTTAAAACTATAAATTCTTCACCGTCGTTTGTAGAGTATTCTGTGGCGTTGCTTATTGTTATTGGTCTAGTGCTATGGGCAAATCCGCCTCTGACTCCGCCAATAAAAAGAGTTGCCGATAGAGCCATTATCGCTAAACAAAAAAGATAGTAGTATATTCCTTTTTTTATTGTTGGCTTTTTTATCTCTATTCTGTTGTATAGCCAAATCATTAATAAAATAAGAAGTATGATTAGTAAAACACAATACCAATAGTCAGCTATAAATTCTAATATCATATTACCTTTATTTTGTTCATTTTTAAACTCGTTAAAAATCATAAAGGTTGTTCTCTTAAAAGTATATTTAAAATAGATATAATCTATGGTGTTGACAAATATAGAGACACTATTAAAAATTATGAAAACCCATTTAGCAATGGTTTGATATGTTTTGTTGTGACGGAATTTAAAAGGTATAACTTCCATCGCTATAAATATGATGTTCATATATAAAACAGCCGCAAGATCGAAAAATATCCCACCTCTCATAATGTTTAAATATGAAGTGAATGTTGTTTTTTCAAAACTCTCGATGTTTGAAATAAAAAATCCTAATCTGCTAAGTTGAAAAATAAACATAACAATAAGAAGTCTTAGAGCTGTTGCAGAATAAATGTCTAACTTTATTTTTTTCATTATAAATTGAGTTAATATTAGTTTCTTTCTAGAAATATAACTGCAAAATTAATTTATTATTTCTTTTAAAAAATGTTTTTGTGTATATTTGTCATTACTTTAATATAAAATCGAGTGATTATGAATAAAAAATATGACGTTATAGTGATAGGCGGAGGTGCATCTGGGCTTATGTCTGCTGGTGTTGCTGGAGAGAGTGGACAACGTGTGTTGTTGCTCGAAAAAATGGAAAAATTAGGACGTAAAATAAGAATAACAGGAAAAGGACGCTGTAATCTTACTAATAATAAAATAAAAGAGGAATTTTTAAATAAAATTCGTTCGGGAGCTACTTTTTTTGAAAGAGCTTACGATACTTTCTCTAATTTTAAAACTATGGAGTTTTTTGAACAACAAGGACTTCCTTTGGTTGAAGAAAGAGGAGGACGTGTATATCCCGAAAGTGGAGATGCATGGGACGTTGTTAGAACTCTTGAAAAATGGTGTTCAAAAAACAGAGTGGAAATCCGTAAAGATGTTCTTGTTGAAAGAGTAGAAAAAAAAGACGGAGCAGTTTCAGGTGTTATAGCTAATGGCGAATTTATAGAGTCACCAAAAGTGATTATAGCTACTGGAGGTTTCTCATATCCTTCGACAGGTTCTACGGGAGACGGTTGTCGTTTTGCATATAATTTAGGACATAACATAGTGCCAGTTCGTCCTTCACTTGTTCCTTTTGAACTAAAAATATTTGGAATTTCTGAGCTTAAAGGGCTTCTATTAAAAAATATTGCTTTATCATTACTTGTTGATAATGTTTTGAAAGAGACTTTGCAAGGTGAGGTAGAATTTTATGAATTTGGAATGGGAGGAGCAACAACATTGCGTTTAAGTAGTGAGGCTGTTGATGCTATAGATGAAGGAAAAAAGGCAAAATTTATATTGGATTTAAAACCTGCTTTATCTGTTGCAAAACTTCAAGGAAGAATAAAGAGAGAGTTAGATGCTTTAAAAACTATTACAGTTGCTGAGTTATTAAGAAAACTTATGCCTAAGCAAATGATTCAAATAATATTGAAACAAAGCGGATTTCAAGCTAGAAAAATGGTTTCAACTTTAAGTGAAGAAGATATATTGAAAATTATTTCAACAATTAAAAATGTTGAAATGCCAATTATTGATCATCGTGGATTTAAGGAAGCAATAATTACAGCTGGAGGGGTTTCTTTAAAAGAGATAAATCCTAAAACAATGGAATCAACAATTGTTAAAGGGCTCTTCTTTGCAGGTGAAGTTATGGATTTAGATGCTGATACAGGAGGTTTTAACCTTCAGATAGCATTTTCTACAGCTTATCTTGCAGGTAAAAAATAGTAAATATGTTACAAAGGATAAAATATACTTTTAGGTTTAAATATAGAAAGGGACACTCCATACATTCTCCTTTCATATATAGAATGGTTAGAACTATATTTATGCCTAATACAAATAAATTTCTTCCAGCAAATAATAAACTATATGGTTTATTGCTGGAAGATGAATTAAGGCAAAAAGTAGCTTTCAGAATATCACAAGCGTATATATATCTTGAATGTAAGAGTTTCAAATTTAATAATTACTCTTATTGTGGAGAAGATATGGTGATTTTGTCAGAAATTACCTCTTATGAGAAAATTACTGAATTCATAGATTATTTAAGATGTTATTCTGTCAAAAATAATAAACGCATAGTTGTTGTTATAAAAGATATATATGATAATAAAAGAAATAGTTCTTGGTGGAAACAGTTTGATGCTTTAAAATTAGACTTATATTGGGCAGGAATTATTATCTTTGACAATAACCTTAATATTCAAAGTTTTAAATTGAGATTGTGATGAAAGTATATACTAAAACAGGAGATAAAGGAACAACATCTCTTATTGGTGGAGCACGAGTTTCGAAAACACATTTGAGACTTGAAGCATATGGTACGACAGATGAATTCTTAGCCCATTTGGCGCATCTTCGTGATAGTATTATCGCTGATGGTAGTCTAAAAAACGAGTTAACAGAAGAGAAACTAGAGCTTTTGTGGATTGAAGATAGGATTTTTGTAGTCTCTTCGATGCTTGCAAGTGATGGCTCTTTAAATGATAAGATGCCTTCTATTTCTGATGACGATATTTTAAAAGTTGAAGAAGCAATAGATAGGATAAATTCATCGCTGAAACCATTAACAAAATTCACTCTTCCTGGGGGAAACCCATTAGTATCATTGAGTCATATTGCTCGTACGGTTTGCCGTAGAGCTGAAAGAGCCTCTTTAAGAGTTGCAGAAGAGATAGAAATAAATAAGAATGCTCTTGTATTTTTAAATAGATTATCGGATTATCTGTATGTTTTAGGTCGTTTTTTAGCCTTAAAAACTAGTACTTTAGAATTATATTGGAATTCTAAAGCAGAAAAATGCAAATAAAAGTTTGATTTTTTAAATATTTTATTATATTTGCACTCTTGAAAAAAGGTTGCTATTTATTTCTTTTGTAACCATAGAAAAGTATTAACACATAAGATTTTTATAATATGTATTGGACATTAGAATTAGCTTCTAAATTAGAAGATGCCCCATGGCCTGCAACAAAAGACGAACTTATCGATTACGCTGTACGCTCGGGAGTGCCTATGGAGGTTGTAGAAAACCTTCAAGAAATAGAGGACGAAGGAGATATTTATGAAAGTATAGAGGATATCTGGCCAGATTATCCAACTAAAGATGAATTTTTCTTTAACGAAGAAGAATACTAAAAATTTTAGACGTATCTTATTTATAGATGCGTCTTTTTTTGTTTAAAATATGATTTATTTGTGATGAAAAAAAAATATGGATTAATAGGTTTTAAATTAGGTCACTCTTTTTCAAAAAAATATTTTACAGAGTTTTTTAAAAAAGAGAATTTAATAGATTGTGTTTATGACACTTATTCTTTTGAAAATATTAATGAGCTAAAAAAGCAAGTTGATGGTTTAGAGGGATTTAATGTCACTATACCTCACAAATGTACTATTATTCCATTATTAGATTCACTATCTCCTGAGGCTAAAGAAATTGGAGCTGTAAATTGTGTTCGTATTTTTGATGACAAAAAAATGATAGGCTATAACACTGATTGTTATGGTTTTGAAAAGGCTTTGTTGTCTATGATAAAAGAAGCAAGACCTCATGCTTTAGTTTTCGGAACTGGTGGAGCGAGTAAAGCAGTGTGTTATGTTCTTAAAAAACTTGGAATAAGTTACAAATCAGTTTCTCGCAGAAAAACAGATACAACAATAACTTATGACGAGGTAACTTCAGAAATGTTAAAAAGGGTTTTGCTTATTAATGCTACGCCTCTCGGAATGTTTCCAAATGTAGATGAAGCCCCTAATCTTGATTATGAAAAAGTATCTTCGGATAGTTATTTTTTTGATTTAACATATAATCCCGCAGATACAAAATTCACAAGAAAAGGTAGACGTCAACACGCTACAGTGAAAAATGGCTATCAGATGCTTATAGAACAAGCTATAAAGGCTTGGGAAATTTATAATAGTTAATAAAGGACTCTTGTTATATAAATAAAAACATTATATTTGTAATCGAAATAATAAATAAAATTATGGGATTTTTTGATTTCTTAAAGAAGAAAAATAATAAAGAACAATCTAAGGAAGACTTAAACAAAGGGCTTGAAAAGACTAAGGAGTCTGTTTTTTCAAAACTTGCTCGTGTTGTAGTCGGAAAAAGTGTTGTAGATGATGATGTTTTGGACGATTTAGAAGAAATTCTTATTGCCTCAGATGTTGGTGTCGAAACTACATTGCGAATTATTGAGCGTATTCAAAAAAGAGTTGCAAAAGATAAATATGTAAACACTTCAGAGTTAAATGGCATTTTGAAAGAAGAAGTTATGTCGCTTCTTGCAGAAGGTGAAAATGACGATGAATCGCTAGGTTTCAACTTTGAAAAGAAAGAAGGAATGCCTTTTGTACTTATGGTTGTTGGTGTCAATGGAGTGGGTAAAACTACAACAATAGGCAAAATAGCCGCTCAACTTACTTCTGCTGGGCTTAATGTTGTGCTTGGTGCTGCCGATACTTTTCGTGCTGCGGCAATAGAACAACTTGGTGTTTGGGCAGATCGTTCGGGAGCTAAAATAGTGAAGCAAAGTATGGGTTCAGATCCTGCGTCAGTGGCTTTTGATACTTTACGTTCAGCTATTGCTTCAAATGCAGATGTTGTAATCATAGACACTGCGGGTCGTCTTCATAACAAGATAAATCTTATGAACGAGCTTACAAAAATCAAGAATGTAATGAAAAAAGTTATTCCTGATGCTCCTCACGAGGTTATGTTGGTTTTAGATGGTTCTACAGGTCAAAATGCTTTTGAGCAAGCTAAACAATTTACTCAAGCAACAGATGTTAGCTCTTTGGCAATAACAAAATTAGACGGAACAGCTAAAGGTGGAGTAGTACTAGGGATTTCAGATCAATTTAAAATTCCTGTAAGATATATAGGTGTAGGAGAGGGTATAGATCATCTTCAGATTTTTGATAAATCAGCGTTTGTAGACGCTTTGTTTGGTAATAAAATATAATGGATAAAAAAATAATAAATATAGTAACCTTAGGTTGTTCAAAAAACCTTGTCGATTCAGAACAGTTATCTGCTCAATTGTCTCGAAGTGGTTATGTTGTAGAATATAATTCTACAGATACAAATGCACGTATTGTTGTCATAAATACTTGTGGTTTTATAGGTGATGCAAAAGAAGAATCAATAGACACTATTCTTCGTTATGCAAATTTAAAAAACATGGGCGAAATTGATGAGCTTTTTGTATTTGGTTGTCTTGCAGAACGTTATAGAGAAGATTTAAGAAAAGAAATTGAAGAAGTAGATAATTTTTTTGGTGTTAATGACCTTAAAGAATTAGTTGAAAAGTTAAATGCGAAATATGAAGAGTCAAATCTTCATGAGCGTATGTTAAGTACTCCAAAACATTATGCTTACTTAAAAATTGCAGAAGGTTGTGATTGGCAATGTAGCTATTGTGCTATCCCTTTGATTAGAGGAAAACACAAATCTAAGTCGATTGAAGATATCGTTTTAGAGGCTAATGAGATTGTTGCTAAGGGTGTTAAGGAAGTTATGTTGATAGCTCAAGATTTAACATATTATGGAATTGATATGTATGGTGAGCGTAAATTAGCGGAACTTTTAGTAGAGTTGTGTAAAATAGAAAAACTTGAATGGATACGTCTTCATTATGCCTATCCCGCACATTTCCCACGTGAGGTGATAGAGGTTATGAAAAATAATCCTAAGATTTGTAATTATATAGATATTCCTTTCCAACACGCAAATTCTGCGATTTTGAAATCTATGCGACGAGGTATAACAAAAGAAGAAACTTATGATTTAATAAATTTCTTTAGAAGTGAAATACCAGATATCGCTATAAGAACTACATTAATAGCAGGTTATCCTACAGAAACCGAAGCGGATTTTGAGGAGTTGTGCGATTTTGTTAAAGAATGTAAATTTGACAGATTAGGAGTTTTTGCTTATTGTCATGAAGAGGATACTCCATGTTCAAGAGAGTTAGAAGATGTTATTACCGACGAAGAAAAACAACGTCGTGTAGATGTCATTATGACTTTGCAAGCTCAAATTTCTCTTGAAAATAACCATAAACTTGTAGGAACAACACAAAAAGTTATAATTGACCGTAAAGAGGGTGAATATTTTGTGGGACGTTCTCAATATGATTCTCCAGAAGTTGACCAAGAAGTTTTAATTACTTCTTCAAAGGAACTTATTTGTGGAGATTTTTATGAAGTAGAAATAACAGGATTTGAAAATTACGATATTTTTGCTAAATGTTAATTTTCAGTAAATCAATTTTTTTTGGATAATCAGGCTATAAAAAGTTAATAATAGTTTGTAATATTCGATAAAAAATATTACATTTGCATAAATGGCGGGCATAAGTGATAAAACATTAGACATCATAAAAAGGAGGGTCGTTGATATGACGACGAGTATTGTGGTGCTAAAAAGAAAGAATTTATTGCTAAAAAACGAAAATTTAGAATTAAAACGTGAGCTTAAAAACATCAAGCTTGTTGTTAAGAATGAAGATATAGCCTCAGCACTTACTGATGTAAGTTCTAAGAAACAGGCTAAAAAGTGGCTCAACGAAATACTAAAAGAGATAGAAACTTGCAAGAGGATAATAAATAAATAGAGTATATTTGTTTAGAAAAGGGAAGAAGGGTAAGTTTTAAAAGCTGTAGTTGAAAGAAGGATAGAGTATTTTGTGAATTTAAATACTTATGAAAAGTTAAAAGTATTTAATAGAGTGAGAAAAGAAACATATATTTGTATAATTATTTTAAATCTGTGTTTTTTTGAAATTTTGTAAGGAAAATTGATTTTGATTTGTTGTGAGTTTTTATGATATTATAGTCATAGCTTTATAACTATGGTGAAATAAATTAAATTTATAGGACCTTTAAAATGGATAAAAATAAAATTAAAAGTGATGATATAGGCTCTGAAGAGGTGCATAAGGTTAATATACTTGTGAATGGAGCTTCGCTATCTTTTAATCTTACTCAAAAACAGGAATCAATAATGCGAGAAGCTGCAGAAAAACTTCTCAAAATTGAAAATAGTTTTAGGGCAGAAGCAAAATTATCCGATGAAAAAGATTATTTTAGATATGCTTCGATACTTTTAGCTTCAAATCTTGTAAATATCGAGAGAAAAATTGATGACAGAGAGCAACATCTTGAATCAAAACTTAATGAAATTCTAAAAATAGTTAATAACTATTAATATAAACGTTCTTTACTATAAAAATATATCCCGCATATATTTTCGTATTTTGCGAAACTCAACATTTTAATTATTAGAGTTAGTTAACAGTATTTTAAAGAAAGGCCTTAACCGCTTTCGGGTGGTTCTCATTTATGGGACGTTGGACTTCTGAGATTTGCTTACGGCTCTTACCCATGTCATTCGGGGTTTCGTCTTCATCGGAAATATTGTGGGATTTTTTTTGATATACCTACCATAGAAAAATCTTAGAAATAAAAGTAAAAGTAAATAAAATATTAACTATTAAAAATAAACAGAAAATAATATGAATGTCTTAATAATCGCTATTATATCAGTGGTTTGTGCAGTTGCTACTGCTTTTCTTACATTTCATGTATCTCGTAAGAGTCTGAAAAAAGAGAAAGATGCAGTTCTTAAAGATGCAGAAGCAGACGCTGAAATGTTGAAAAAGGAGAAGATGCTTCAAACAAAAGAGAAGTTCCTTTACCTAAAAGCTGAGCATGAAAAAATGCTCCATGAAAAAAATTCTAAAATTCAACAAGCTGAGTCACGTTTAAAACAACGTGAAATGGATTTTAATTCAAAAAACAATGAATTACAAAAATCTTCTCAAGAAGTTGACAAAATTAAACAAAGAGCTTCTTTACAAGAACAAAAACTTAATGTGAAAATTAAGGAATATGAAGTAAAACTTGACGAACAACTTACTGCTCTTGAGCAAATAAGTAATATGTCTCGTGATGAAGCAAAAGGTACTTTGATAGAATCTATCAAACAAGAGGCTTCAGCTGAAGCTTCAACTTACGTTAGTGAAATGATTGATGAAGCCAAAATGTCTGCGGCTAAAGAAGCTAAAAAAATAGTTATTCAATCTATTCAACGTGTTGCAACAGAAGTTGCTATGGAAAATTCGGTTACCGTTTTTAATATCGATAGTGATGAAGTAAAAGGTCGTATCATTGGTCGTGAAGGTCGTAATATTCGTGCTTTAGAAGCTGCTACTGGTGTTGAAATAGTTGTTGATGATACTCCCGAAGCTATTATTCTTTCTGCGTTCGATCCTGTTCGTCGTGAGATAGCTCGTTTGGCTCTTCACCAATTAGTTACTGATGGACGTATTCACCCTGCTCGTATTGAGGAGGTTGTTAATAAAGTTCAAAAACAAGTTGAAGATGAAATTGCTGATGTAGGTAAACGTACAACTGTTGATTTGGGTATTCACGGAATTCACCCAGAAATAATAAGACTTATAGGTAAAATGAAATATCGTTCTTCTTATGGTCAAAATCTTCTTCAACACTCGAGAGAGGTTGCAAATCTATGTGGTATAATGGCGTCTGAGCTTGGTCTAAATGTAAAAGCAGCACGTCGTGCAGGTCTTCTTCATGATATTGGTAAAGTGCCAGATGATGAGCCAGAATTACCTCACGCAATTATCGGTATGAAAATAGCCGAAAGATTAAAAGAGAAAGCAGATATTGTTAATGCTATAGGTGCTCACCATGATGAGATAGAGATGAATTCATTAATAGCTCCTATTGTTCAAGTTTGTGATGCTATTTCAGGTGCTCGCCCAGGTGCTCGTAGAGAAGTTGTTGAATCTTATATCAAACGTCTTAAAGAGTTGGAAGATTTAGCTCTTTCATATCCAGGAGTTCATAAATCATATGCCATTCAAGCAGGTCGTGAATTAAGAGTTATTGTGGGTAGTGATAAAATTAATGATGTTGAAGCAGAAACACTTTCTGAAGATATCGCTAAAAAGATACAAGACGAGATGACATATCCAGGTCAAGTGAAAATCACAGTTATTCGTGAAACTCGTGCTGTAAATTACGCTAAATAAAACATATTTAAATATATTTATATTAAGGTGGTCAATTATTTTGACCACCTTAATTTTTTTTGGTATATCTTTTGTGTTTATTTTAAAAAATATATGAGTTTTTTTGAAACAAAACCGTAACATTAATCGTATTAAATTTGACTTGGATTTTTCAGAGAACGATATTTTAGATAAGGAACAATAAAATCTAATGTTTTGTGTTTTATAAATAGAAACATTTTTCACTAAAAAAATAGAATGAGACAATTAAAGATTACTAAATCTATTACTAATAGAGAGAGTGCATCTCTTGATAAGTATTTGCAAGAGATAGGTAGAGAGGAATTAATTTCGGTAGAAGAGGAGGTCGAACTTGCACAACGTATTCGTAAAGGAGATCAATTAGCCTTAGAAAAGCTTACCAAAGCGAATCTTAGATTTGTTGTCTCAGTTGCAAAGCAATATCAAAATCAAGGATTAAGTTTACCCGATCTTATAAATGAAGGTAACTTAGGTTTGATTCGTGCAGCTGAAAAATTTGATGAAACTCGTGGATTTAAATTTATTTCATATGCTGTTTGGTGGATTCGTCAATCGATACTTCAAGCTTTGGCTGAACAATCAAGAATTGTACGTCTTCCTTTAAATCAAGTAGGATCTCTAAATAAAATAAATAAAGCTTTAGCTCGTTTTGAGCAAGAGCATGAGCGTACTCCTTCTCCTGAAGAACTTTCAAAAGAACTTGAAATTCCTAAAGAGAAAATCTCTGATACATTAAGAGTTTCTGGTAGACACGTATCTGTAGATGCTCCTTTTGCGGAGGGTGAAGATAATAGTCTTTTAGATGTTCTTGTAAATGGTGATTCTCCAAATGCAGATAGAGGACTTATGAATGAGTCTTTATGTATAGAGGTTGAACGTGCTTTGGCGACACTTACTGAGCGTGAAAGAGATATAGTTCGTTATTTCTTTGGAATAGGTTGTCCTGAAAAAACACTTGAAGAAATTGGAGATGAGTTCGATTTGACAAGAGAACGTGTTCGACAAATTAAAGAAAAAGCTGTTAGACGACTACGTCATACACAACGAAGTAAACTATTAAAATCTTATTTAGGACAATAAACAATAGTCTTATGACAAAAAAAAGTTTCATATTATTAACCTTTCTTATAGCTTCCTCTTTACAGGTTGTTGCAAGAGAGGTTTTTAATTTAAATAAAGGGTGGCAATTTGGTGCTGTAGTGCATAATGTTGTCTCTTCTGTGAAGGTAGATGTTCCACATTCATGGAATCATGATGAGCTACAAAGTGTTTTTGGAGAAAATTCCTCATCAGTTTATTATATTAGAGAAGTTAAAATTCCATCTTCATGGGATATTAAAAACACATCTTTAAGGTTTTATGGAGTTGCTTCAAAAGCAACTTTATATGTTAATGGTCAGTATGTTGGAGAACATAATGGAGCTTATACGGCTTTTACTTTTGACATATCTCACTTTTTAAAATATGGAGCGGTAAATACTATTCAAGTTTACGTTCAGGGAGGTGAGCAGATTGATAATATGCCTTTAGTTCCTCGTTTTAGTCAATATGGCGGAATTTTTAGAGATGTAGAGTTGATATTAAATGAAAGAGAACATATATCAGTGACTCATTATAGCTCAAATGGTGTTTATGTCTCAACAAAAAAAATTAGTGATGAAGTTGCTAATCTTAATGTAGATGTTATGTTAAGGGGTAGTTTCGGCGATAGACTTACCACAAAAGTTAAGATTTTTGATGGTGATAAAATTGTCTCAGAAGGTTCAGGTGTTGCAACAATATCAACAGATGGTTCGTCTGTAATATCTATACCCATGTTAGTTAAGAAGCCTCGTTTATGGAATGGAAAAAAATCTCCATTTATGTATAGAGCAGAGGTTTATCTTCTTAATGCATCAAAAGATGTCCGTGATAAGGTTGTTCAGCCTTTTGGAATCCGTATAGTTTCGATAGATAGAAAAAAAGGTTTCTTGTTGAATGGAAACGCTTATCCTATTTATGGAATGCTTATGAAACAAGAGAATATACTCTCTGGTCTAAATTTTTCAAGAGAAAATTCAGATGATGATATATCATTTTTAAAAGAAGTAGGAGCTACGTCTGTACGTTTTGCAAATGGGTCTCATTCTCAATATGATTACAATCTTTGTGATAAAAGTGGTGTTATAGTTTGGAATGATTTACCATTTTGTGGTGATGAATTTTATTCGTCAAAATCTTTTATAAATTCTTTTGCTTTTAAAAACAGTGGCATTATTCAGCTTAAAGAGATGATTTGGCAATTATATAATCACCCTTCAATTGCTTTTTGGGGTTTGTTTTCGAATCTTTCTGGTAATACAGAATCTCCTGTTGAGTATGTTAAGGAGTTGAACGAAGTCGCCACGCTTATATCTCCAAATTGTATTACAGTGGGGGTTAGTAATCAAGATGGTGAAATAAATAATGTTACAGATGTTATTTCGTGGAGTCAATATTTTGGCTGGAAAAGAGGAGAAACAAAGGATTTTGGTATGTGGCTTTCTCAGTTTGAATATGGTTGGCAAAAACTTAAACCTGCAGTTGGTGAGTATGGAATTTCAGGGAAAATAGATAAATTTAGTAAAGTTAAAAGTAAGAAAGAAATTTCTAATTTTAGAACTGAGCAAGAGCAATTAGATTTTCATATTGATTATCTGAAAGCTATAAAAAATCGTTCTTATTTTTGGGGATATTACGTAAATTCTCTTTTTGATAGTCCCGAATATAGTAGCTTATATACTGGTCTTGTAACGTCAGATAGAAAATATAAAAAAGATGCTTTTTATTTATATAAAGCAAATTGGAATAAGGAAGATGAATTTGTGCATCTAGCTAAAAAACGTTCATATTATCGTTCTTCGACAATTCAAAATATATGTGTAATGACAAATATGTCTACAGTTGAGCTTAAAATTAATGGTAAGATTGTTTCAGAAAAGAAACAGAGCGATGGAGTAGTCTTGTGGAAAAATGTTAAGGTAAAATATGGTATCAACGTTATTGAAGTAAATAGCGGTGAGTTTTCAGATAAAACAGAATTTGTGGTAACACGAAGAATGTAGAGCTATTTTACGACAAAAATTTGTTTAGCAGTAATAACGAGTGTTGCTTGAGCTCCATCTCGTAGACCAAAAGATTTTCGTATCTCTTCGATAGATTTTGTTGTTCCCTCTTTTATAATTGTTGCACTTTTAATATTATTAGCTTTGAAGTATTTCTTCAAGGCTTTTTGTTTTTGTTCTAGAATATCAATTATTTCATAACTTCTTCCTGCAAAATTTTCGATTAAATCATCGCTAATTATTACATTATTTGATATTTTAGCTTTAATTTTTGGGTAATATTTTGCTATAAGTTCTTCTGTATTTTTGAATTTTTTGAAAGTAACATCTGCAATATATAGATATTTGTTATAGCTATTTTCATCAATATCGTTTGTTAAAAAAGTAGTTGGGAAGATATAGCTTTTATAAGTCCCGTCTTTTTTTATTACGCAACATTTGCGTGTTATTTGTGTCTCTTTATCGAAATTTAGTTCGGCTAGAACTTCTTTACATTCGTTGTCATACGAAACTACCGTTATTGTGATATTATAGTTTGAAAAGATTTTTTCTAATTCGTTGCAATCGAAAAGCGGTGATAATTTGACAACAAGTTTTGAAGTATGTTTTTCAATAAGAGGTAAAATTTCAATTATGTTAGGTGAACAATCTTCCAATAAAAAAGTACGTCTTTTCTCATCTCGTCGTGCAGGGTCACAATAAATCATATCGAATTTTTCTCCGCAATAATTTTCTAAGAAATTTTGTGCGTCGTCATTTATTAATTCAATATTTGAAATATTTAATTTTTCAAAATTATATTTTGCTATTTCTGAAAGTAGAGTTTCTCTTTCGATAGAGATTACTTTAGAAAATGTTTTTGAGAAGTGAGTACTATCGCCACCTAAACCACAAGTAAGGTCTAAAGCACGGTTTCCAGAGTGTTCTTTAGTGTTTGTGGTATAAATACTGCTTGCTTGTTCTATGGAGATAGGAGGGATAACGCAGAGAGCTTTATAGAAATGTGGTAGTTTGTTTTTGCATTTCTGAAGAGCGTTTATTTGTCTACAGATAGTTCCATTAATGCCTTTTAAAGCAAGCATTTTACTATCTTTATCAATATTTTCTTTTAATATTCTTTGGTTTTCATTTAATTTTAAAAACACAAATTCTTCTTCAGAAATGCCAAACATTATATTAGTCCTTTATCTTTTCCGATTTTTTCCATCAATTCATATGCTTGATCATAGTCATTTTCAATAACTCCGTCAAGTATAGCATCTTTGATAATTTTTTTTATTTCTCCAATTAAATTTGATGGTGGAATATTAAATCGTTTTGTTATTATATCGCCATTGATAGGAGGTTGAAAGTTTCTTATTCTGTCTTTCTCCTCAATCTCTTTCATTTTTTCTCTTACAACTTGGAAATTGCGTTTATAGCGGTTTACTTTTGCATCATTTTTAGATGTTATATCTGCTTCACATAATAACATTAAATCGTCAACATCGTCACCAGCTTCAAAAAGAAGTCTTCTTATCGCCGAGTCAGTAACAATCTCATTAGATATTGCTATTGGTCGAAGGTGTAGAGAAACTAATTTTTTAACATATTTCATCTGTGCCGATAAAGGTAGTTTAAGTTTTTTGAAGATAGGATATATCATTCTTGATCCAACGATTTCATGACCATGAAAAGCCCAACCGACTTTTTCTTCCCAGCTTTTTGTTCGAGGTTTTCCAATGTCGTGAAGAAGTCCAGCCCAACGAAGCCACAAATCATCGCTTCCTTTGGCTATGTTATCAAGAACTTGAAGTGTATGAATAAAATTATCTTTGTGAGCTCTGCCATTTTTTACGTCTACATCTTTTAATTCACCAAGTTCTTTAAAAAATATAGGTAGTAATTCGCACTCATCAAGTAAATAAAAGCCAGTTGATGGCTTTTTTGAGAGCATGATTTTATTAAGTTCTGTGATAATTCTTTCCATAGAAACAATTTCGAGTCTATGAGCATTTCTTTTTATAGCTTCTTTGCAAGAGTCTGTGATAGTGAAGTTTAACTGTGTAGCAAAACGTATAGCTCTTATCATTCTTAGAGGGTCGTCAGAAAAAGTTATATCTGCATCTAAAGGTGTTTGTATGATTTTTTTGTCAAGGTCTCCTATTCCGTCAAAAGGATCGAGTAGTTCTCCGAAATTATCATCATTTAGAGAAAAAGCCATGGCGTTTATAGTGAAATCACGTCTATTTTGGTCGTCTTCAAGAGTCCCATTTTCTACTACTGGCTTTCTAGAATTTCTATTGTAAGACTCTTTTCTAGCCCCCACAAATTCTATTTCCATGTTTTTGTAGCGTAACATGGCAGTACCAAAGCTCTTGAATACACTAACTTTAGTATCTAATTTTTTACCTATAGCTTCGGCAATAGCAATGCCACTACCTACAACCATTATATCTATATCTGTATTTTTACGTTCTAAAAAATAATCTCTAACGTAACCTCCAATCACATAGGCTTTTATTCCTTGAGATTTCGCTACTTCACTTATTATTTTGAAAATAGGTATTTCTAAACAGTCTATTTTTTGAGAGTTGTTCATTATTTTAGTTGGCGTAAGTATAGTTGAATAGTGTTGTCAAGTCCATAGTAAAGTGCGTCAGATATTAGAGCGTGCCCTATGCTGACTTCTGTTAAATTTGGAATATTTTTGTTGAAATATTCTAAATTTTCAAGGCTTAAATCGTGTCCTGCATTAAGTCCCAAATTATATTTTTTAGCTTCTTTTGCTGTTTCAACAAATGCTTTTATAGCTTCTTCTTTGTCTGTAGCGTAGTTTGAAGCATAAGGCTCGGTGTAAAGTTCTATTCTGTCTGTGCCTGTTTCAAAAGCGTGTTTTACGAGCTCTGGTTCAGGGTTTAAGAAGATAGAAACTCTTATTCCTTTGTCTTTAAATATTTTAACAATTTTTTTTAGTTCTTCTTTGTGAGTTATAGTATCCCAACCGCTATTTGAGGTAATTGCTTCTGGAGGATCTGGAACAAGTGTAACCTGAGTTGGCAAAACTTCTAAAACAAGATCTATAAAACTTTGGCAAGGGTAGCCTTCGATATTAAATTCTGTTTTGACAACTTTTTTTAGTTCTCTAACATCGTTATATCTTATATGTCTTTCGTCTGGGCGAGGGTGTACAGTGATACCTTCAGCTCCAAAACGTTCACAATTTATAGCTGCTTCAATAACATTAGGAGTATTTTCCCCACGTGCATTTCTTATGGTAGCTATTTTATTAATATTTACACTTAATCTAGTCATAGTCTTTATTTAAAAAAAATAATACCTATATTTTATTTACAAAAATAGGTATTATTTTTTAATTGTCAAACGTAGTTCAACATTAGTTTTTCACAAACGCCTTAGGGACTTCAATATTTTGTTTGTTTGTAGCTTGAATAATCAAGTCGGAAATCATATTCATGTAGTTTATGAACGAGTCATAAGGTGAATTCATGAATGTTGTTTTATTGTCGTTATCATCATCAGAAAGAGTGGAAATTTCTTTTAGATAGTCGGCAGATTGAAGCATTTCCCATGAATTTATAAGGTCATAATCGTTTGATTGTCTTAGCGAATCTCCCATAGAATAGATTTGTCTAAAAGCCTCTCTTTGTAGCTCATTATCAAGCCATGATGATAAATTATTTTTTTTATTTGCAGATGTTATAGGGGCAGAAATGTCTATTGCTCCACTACATTCATAGTAATTTGATATTTCTGTTGGCATCTCTAAATTAATGGAATCATCATTACATAAAGCGTTGAAAAAATTCTCTAGATAACGCTTTTTATTTGCGTCAATAGCTCCTAAATCTTCATAATCTATAAATATATTTATTAAATCTCCATGAGGTTGATTTTTTATTTCGGAAATTATTTCAGAAACGTTTTTTTTGAGATTTCCTGTTGTATTTAGTATTTTGGCACAAATATTTTGATTGCGAGTGAATAATTTTAGTGAGGGAGCAGAATTTGAACAGTATAAATAATTAGAACTTCTCCATTCTAACAAGTTGTTTGCTCCTTCAATAAGCATAGATTCATAGCCTAAATCTGCAACATCTTTTGCAATACTATTGCTAAATAGTAAAGATGTATTTCTGAAAGTTTTTACTTTTTTATTAAATAATTTCTCTACGATATATTTTTGTTTTTCTATCTGTCTTTTAAATTCTTTAGGGTCGCCGAGAGAAGCTAGTGAATTCGAAAATGGCTCACCAACAATTTCTATATTCTCATTTTTTCCTATTTCACAAAAAGAGTTTAGGTAGGTACTTTTAATATCTTTAAGTTGTTTTATTAAAATTCCTGAAATGCCTAATGATGCTTTAAATTTTTTTCCATGTTTCTCGGAAGTTTTTATTAAAATATCGTTTAAAGGTTTATAACACTCCTTACACACCAATTCTAATTGTTGTGTATTAACTTGATTATCAGCATAACAATGTTCTTCACCAATGTTGAAAAATCTATAACGCTTCAATTTATATGATTGATGAGCGTGGAAATGTAGGCATATTGTTTTCATAATTTTAAATATTACTTTTTATCAGAAAATTATATATATCTATTAATTTTTGTGTCGGTTCTTCCCAAGTCATTTTATTTACTTCTCGTTGAGAATGTTTTACTAAGAAATTTTTTAAGATAGGGTAGCGTAAAATAGCGTTAACTTTATCTGCTGTGGCTTCAATATCCCAATAATCGACTTTTAATGCGTTTTTCAGAACTTCAGCAACTCCAGATTGTTTGGAAATTATAACTGGAATAGATGAATTTATGGCTTCTAATGGAGAAATTCCAAAAGGTTCGGAAACTGAAGGCATAATATAAACATCACTCATTGCTAACATAGCGTCAACTTCGTTTCCCGTGAGAAACCCTGTAAAATGAAATCTGTGAGATAAACCAGCCGAGGCAACTAATTTTATAATTAAGGGTAACATATCTCCATTTCCAGCCATAACAAAATGAGTATCTGGGTTGTGTTTTGCGACGAGCTTAGCAACTTCAACAAAATATGTAGGTCCTTTTTGTTGGGTTATACGTCCTAAAAAAGTGACTATTTTACCATTAAAGTGCTTTTTTTCTGGGCGTGTTTTTTTGGGAGATGGAGTAAGTCCGTTGTGTACAACTTCTATTTTATCGGCAGGTTGATTATATTTTTCAATAATTATCTTCTTTGTTAATTTACTTACAGCGACAATTTTATCGGCATTGTCCATACCGAATTTTTCTATTTTATAGATGTCGCTTTTCCCATTTCCTCCTCTGTCAAAATCTGTGGCGTGAACATGAACAATTAGAGGTTTTCCTGATATTTGTTTTGCAATGACTCCAGCGTTATATGTTAGCCAATCATGTGCGTGTATAACGTCATATTTTCCTTCATAATCGCAAGCTATTTGATGAGCAACTTTAGTATAGTTAGCTACATCGTCCATCAAAGAAGAGCCATAAGCACCATTAAATACATATCTTTTTGACCAGCTATCTTGAATTTGGCTCTCAATTTTTAATTTTTGTCTTAAATATTCTGTTGTTGATACATAAGGTAATATAGATGAATTTATAGTGATAATATTCATCTTTTTATATACTTCATCATAGGCTTCAGAATTTCCGAGAACATTTATTTTGTCAGCACTTATAATTTCGGCATATCTTTTATCTTCTTCACCAGATGCTTTAGGCATTACAAATATTATATCATGTCCATGCTGGCTTATGCTTTTTGTAATACCATAGCAAGCAGTACCTAATCCCCCAGATATGTGAGGGGGAAATTCCCAGCCAAACATTAATATTTTCATTTTATATATTTTTAATTTAATAATCTATTCTAAGATTTTTAATTTTTTCTAATTAAATCATCAATTCTAATAATAGATGCTACGCTCCACGCTTGTGCAATTGTACCACGTTGTTTATGAGGATATTCAGCATCATATATTTCAGCAATACTTCCTAAACCGCCTACCCAAATTTCATTACTAAAATTATCGAATATTTTTTTTGCTTCTTTTTTGTACTTTTTGCCATAAATATTAAATCCTGCTTGAACATAATGTTCTAATAACCAAACCCAAACAGTACCATTATGATATGCTATATCTCTTTGAGATTGTGTTCCTATACATTCATATTGATAGTTTTTGTCGTAAGGACAAAGAGTTCGTAGACCTTTAGGAGTAAGAAGATATTTTTTTGTAATATCGAAAATCATCCCTTTTTCACTTTTTGTAAGAGGTGAATATTTTAAAGAGCAGGCTATAATTTGATTGGGTCTAATTTGTGAGGAAGCTCCTACTTTATTAACGTAATCATAGAGACAATTATTTTTGGGATTATAGAAAGTAGCTAAAAAATTTCTCTTAACATTTTTCCTTAATGAGTTCCATTTCTTTGCTAACTCTTTATTATCTCCATGTTTTGCTAAATCTATACCATAGCTTAACATATTATACCATAAAGCATTGATTTCCACTTGATAACCCATTCTCTCTGTTACGGGTTTGTTTTCCACAATAGCGTCCATCCATGTTAGAGCCTTTCCATTCGAGTTTACATATACTAACCCATTTTCCATTACTTTTATTTCAGGATTTATCCCTTCGTGGTAGGCTTCAATTATGGAATTTATAGTGTTGAAATATTTATCATATATTTTATCTATGCCTATATGTTCTTCGAGTTGTTGAAGAGTCCAAGCAAGCCATAGAGGAGCATCGCATGAGTTATAAGCACTTCCCATGTTTATGAAAAGTCCATGTCTCATTTTCGATACCATACTATCTATGATTTTTATACAACCATCGACATTATTTTGAGATAGAGTTAGTCCTGGGAGTGATATTAATGTGTCACGTCCCCAAGAGCCAAACCATGGATAGCCAGCAATGACGACCTCCTCGTCCCCTTGTTTTGCCAAAAACATAGAAGCTCTTTCTCTTAATGTATTTATCCAATTATCGTGATCAAGTCGTTTAATCTTACTAATTTCAAGATCGAAAATTGAATCTATATTTTTATAATCTTCTATATGTGTTCCAAAAGTAATAGTGACACTATCTTTCTCTTTTAAAATTTTAGAAAGATTACCTATGCTAAGTAAATCTTCTTGATAGTCATAACCACGTTCTCTTTCGGTGTCATATTCAATATTCATGTTCCACTCTATATCTTTCTCAAAATCTAGAGCTTTGTTAGATTGCATAAATATCCAAGGCATCTCTTTGAAAAGCCTAAATTTATATCCTCCTTCAACATTCTCAATATCAGGTTTTATATTGTCGTCTTTGTGGAGAAGGTCGTGTATAGAGCAATATGTTAATAGCGGATTTATCGTAATTTTAACATCTGAATTCGCTTTTACAAGGCTGTATTTAATAAGCACTTGTTGTTTGTCATATCTAAAACAAACCTCTTTTTTAAAAACATTATTTTCAATAGTGTAGGTTGTTGAAGCGTTATCTATATCAACATCTTTTATAAAATCGTTGCCATTAGGAAAATAATTCATAGGGTATTTACGAATCCCTAGCATAAAATCTTCTCCATTTATTTTTAAAGTTTCGTCTATCGAAGATAAAACTTTATAAGGTGTGAAATTATTTTCACTTCCTATATAAGTAAATAGTGAATGATATTTACGTCTGTTATAAAATCCTAAAGATGTAGACATATAACCACCATACATATTTGTATATATGTATTCGTGTTCAGACAAGTAATCTATATTTCTAATGTTATTAATTCTATTCATCATATCCTAAATCCATTTTACCAAACTAAAGTCCATTCGATGTGATAGTAGGTCATTTTTAGCATAAATCCTACCAGAAACATCAAATAAACCACTGTTCTCTAATTTAAATTCTTTAACGTATGTAGCAATATTTTTATCACTACTTACATAATCAAATTCTATACGTTTTATGATTTTGACTTTATTATTAACTATTTGTTTAGCTACAACAATTTCTACGCCAATATCTTCAGGAGAAAGATTTCCTATATCTATTGTCACCTCCGTTTTGAAAGTATCACCCTCTTTTATTATAGCTTTGAACATATCGTATTGTTTAACTTTCAGAACTTTTATGTTGTCCCAATTGCTAGATACGTGCTTTTTCCATTTTGCAAGTTCACGAGCTTTCTCAAAATCATTCTCAATAATCATGTTGTGACGCTTATAAAGAACACTATAAAATTTATCTTCATAATCTTGCATCATTCTACCAGTGTTGAATTTTGATGCAATTTCACAAATACATTTTTTCATAGATTTTATCCAATCATTAGGAATATTGTTGTTGCCTCGGTTATAATATAGTGGTACTATTTTTTCCTCTATAGTATTATATATCATTTCTGAATCAACCTCGTTTTGGTGGCTCGGATTTTCAAAAGTTTGTTTTTGAGGTAGTGCCCAGCCAGCTCCTTCTTTATAGCCTTCAACCCACCAACCATCTAAAACACTAAAATGAAGAACTCCGTTTAGTGCTGCTTTTTCTCCAGAAGTTCCTGAAGCCTCAAGTGGTCTCTCGGGAGTATTAAGCCAAACATCAACACCGCTAACAAGACGTTTAGATAGAGCCATGTCATAATTTTGTATGAATATTATTTTTCCTACAAATTCAGGCATACTTGCTATTTTAACAATCTTTTTTATAAGCTCTTGACCTTGAACATCTTTAGGGTGAGCTTTTCCAGCAAAAATAATTTGGACTGGTTTTTCGGGGTTGTTAAGAATTTTTGATAGTCTTTCTAGGTTGTCAAAAAGTAGGTGCGGACGTTTGTATGTAGCAAAACGTCTTGCATATCCTATTGTTAGAACATCTGTTTTCAGAGATTCTTGAACTTGAATTAATTGTCGAGGAGAATCAAATCTAAATTGTTGAGGATCTGACAGTCTTTTCTTTATTAGTTTTATTAAGCTATCTTTTAAAGCAAGTCGTTTTTTCCATATATAATCATCTTCTAATTTATATATATTATCCCATTTTACACTTTTGAAATCGCCATCTTTAAAATCTTCGCCATATATTTTACGATAAATTTCTTTTGTTTCGCAAGCACTCCAAGTTGGAAAATGGACTCCATTTGTTACATATCCAATACTTAATTCGCAAGGGAAATATCCTGGCCATTTGTCTACTAATATTTGTCTACTAATTTCTCCATGAAGTTTACTAACTCCGTTTATCTCTTGAGAAAGAGAGCAAGCTAAAAAGCTCATAGAGAATTTCTCATTTGGATTCTCACTATTTTTCATACCAAGAGACAAAAATTCATTCCAAGATATTCCTAAAGTGTCAGGCATCTCTTGTAAATAAGATTTTATCATATCTATAGGAAAAGCGTCATGTCCAGCAGGTACTGGAGTGTGAGTTGTAAATAATGATGATGAACGAACAACCTCTAGAGCTTCATTATATGATAAATCTGTTTTGAACATTAAATCTTTTATTCTTTCTAAACCAATAAA
The DNA here is from genome assembly GCA_015222165.1 of Bacteroidota bacterium. Lineage (GTDB taxonomy): Bacteria > Bacteroidota > Bacteroidia > Bacteroidales > Rikenellaceae > JADFUS01. Next base: position 7,780 of record JADFUS010000037.1, on the reverse strand, counting down.
TGCAGCATGACCTTCATTACAATGATAAATATCAGCGTCAATACCTAACAGACGAAGGGTTTTTATACCTCCTATGCCAAGTACCATTTCTTGTTTAAGACGATTTTCCCAAGAACCACCATATAAATTATGTGTTATTGTTCTGTCTTCATCACTATTTGAGCTATGATCTGTATCAAGTAGATATAATTTAGTTTTTCCTACTTCACAAAGCCATATTTTTGCTTCAACATTTCTGTTGGGTAGCGGAAGGATAACACTCAACCAATTACCAACTTCATCTCTTACTGGAGATATAGGAAGTCTTTGGAAATTTTCTGCTTCATAAAATTCTTCTTGTTCTCCAGAAGCCGATATTTTCTGTGTGAAATAGCCGTATTTATACATTAATCCTACGGCGACCATATTTATGTTTTTGTCACTTGCCTCTTTCAAAAAGTCACCTGCGAGGATTCCTAAACCTCCAGAATATATTTTTAAGAAATTTGCTATGCCATACTCCATGCTGAAATAAGCTATTTTTGGGCTTTCTTCAACATATTTAACACTCATATATTTCTTAAATTCTTCGTATGTAGCATCTAGCATTTTACAGAATTTCTCGTCGTGTTCAAGTTCAAGAAATCTGCTACTTTCGATGTTGTGCAGTAGTGCTGTAGGGTTTTTAGATGATTGTCTCCATTTATCATGGTTTATATATTTAAATAAATCATCTCCATCTACGCTCCATGACCACCATAAATTATTTGCTAAGACTTCGAGTTTCTTTAATCTTTCGGGAACTTCTCTTTCAATCATCAATCTTCGCCATGTTGGATAATCTGCGGGACGAATAACTTCGAAGTCATTCGAAAAATCGTCATTTTCAGAATCTTTAGTAGTAAGATTAGCAATTTTATTTTTAGATATAGCTATGCTATAAAGATCCCAATAGTGAGTTATTAGTTTTTCCCACTCTAAATTGTCACTTAAATTTTTAGCACATTCAAGTAATTTTTCTGAACACGATTCTTGACAGATTATTTGTTTTATTATAGCATCTGAAATATCAGAAATTATAGTTTCTCTATCATTATTTCTGTCTATTACTACTACAGATTTACTATCTTGAAAATGCTCTTTAATCCATAAACCATATCCTGCATAGGTTGTTGTTATTGTAGGTATCATATAAGCGATACTCTCCATAGGAGTATAGCCCCAAGGTTCGTAATATGAAGCATAGATAGTTTGTTGCATACCCATAAGAACATCATAATATGTACATTCAAATAGTATATCTTTTTTATTTATATAAGCAGGGACATATATAATTTGTACGTTACTTCTATTTTCCACTAAATCGCTATCTTTTATAGCTTTAATTATAGGGTCGTTATAATAGTCTGATAATACGTGAGTTACATTGCTTATTTGTCCGTTTTTTTCTTTGAAATTGCGAACGCCATTGTTTCCTGCTGGTACAGTAATATATACTAAAATGTCATTTGTTACATTGTCGTCTTTAGCCAGATTTTTAAGTGCATCTATAAGCACGTCAAGTCCTTTATTATGGAACTCATATCTTCCACTTGTTCCAATAATAAATGGATCAGAAGAGTATTTTTTGCCTAGATATTTTTCAGCAATAGAGATTAGCTTTTTCCGAGCATCAGCTTTTTTCTTTGCCATTGTTTCTTCGTCCCACGAATAATTTATATCAAAACCATTTGGAGTGACGGTATCGACTTGAGTATGAAGTAATTTCTCACACTCTATTTTTGTTACACCACTAACTGTTGCAAAAGCAGAACAATTTTGTGCAGATGCTTTTTCAAGAGAATATTTTTCTTTCACACCAAGTTTAGAAGCTAAATCATCAGGATTATAAGTGTCTAAATCTCTATATAGATGATAGTTGTTCCCTGCTAAAGTACGTCCAAGAATTGTAGCGTGAGTTGTGAATGTAGTGGTTATATTTTTGTTGTATTTTTTTAAATATAGTAGACCTGAGCCAGTTAGCCATTCGTGAAAATGTGCCACGACGATATCCTCTTTTAAGGCTGTAGAATCATTAAATTTATTAATAAACTGACCTACTGCATATCCGAAAACTACAGGTTCTATATAGTCCCAATTTCCATTCAGAGAATCTATGCCATAGTCATTCCATAATTCTGTTAGGATTTTATCTTTAGAGCCTAGAAGATGATTGTAATCTACTAAAATTGCAATTGCATTATCTGCAGTAGTCCATCTTCCTATACGCACTTTAATGTTGTTTATTCTGGCATACTCTCTGAAATTATTAAATTCAGGAAGTTCTTCAAAATCTGTAACTGTATTGCCATTATGAATATCTGGGCCAATTAAAAAGTACTTGTCTCCAAGTTCTTTTCTTATCTGTTTCGCTTTTGTTACTAAAACGGTGTTTATTCCACCTACTTTATTACAAACTTCCCAACTTACTTCGTATATTACGTTTGGGTGCAAAATGTTTTCCATATATAATAATTTTAAAATTTCATTACAAATACAATATAAATATAATTATAAATACAAGATAACAACTTTTTTTAATATCGTTCTTATATTTATAAGAAATATTGCTTTATTTATTTGTTTCTTTTTTATATAAAAATGCAAATGTACGTTTTTAAGCTTTTTAAGTTTATTTTGATTATGCCTATTTTATATTTATTCAAAAATCATGCTATGATATGTGAAATAAATTATATCTTTGTAAAATAAAGTTGTTATAAATTTTAATGTTGGTATGGGTCTTATCTCACGTATTCGTTTAGGTTTCGTATTAATAGCCTTATTGCTATTAATGGTCGGAGCTACCTCTTATTTTGAAATCAGAAATCTTAATAAAGCTATTGAGATTGATTCAATAGAGAGAAATCAAAAAAATATTCATATTGAGGATTTAGTTTTATCTCAATACAATCAAAAAGATATAATTTCTCAATTTGCCCTGTCAAATGGAAATAGAGATTTTTATATGCAGAGTAGGGAAAATCTTGCATATATGATAACTATTGTTGAGAAACTTGCACAATATAACACTCCCGAGTGTGATGTTAATGAAATTGAGGAATCTTTAACAAAATATAAAAGTATTTTAGTAAAACAAGATGTTCAATTTGCCGATAGTTTAAATAATTGGTATAATAATGAGTTGGCGGTTGAGGATAAAATATTATCTGAAAATATTGTTAAGTATATCAATAGTATAAATATAGATTACATAAATAAAGAGAATAATCACTTATCAAGCATATACAGAAAAGACGTTAGAACTCTTATAACTCTTCTAACTTGTATGTTGGTATTGTTTATGTTCTTTGTGCTTATCAGAATATTATACTTACTTCCTATTTTGAATATTAAAAAAGGAATTGAAGGATACCTTTATAATAACAGACCTTATGAAGTTAAAAGTGACGGAAGTGATGAGGTCAAAATACTTAACGGTTTAGTTGAACAGTTAGTGCAAAATAGTGAGAGTTCTGAAGATGTTGAAAACAAATAAATTAGCGTAAAGTAATGAGGAGTCATGTTGTTTTAAAATATATCGGTATGGTGTTGCTACTTAACGCTGTCCTTATGTATGTTTCTGTAGCGTTATCTTTGTTTAATGATTTTGATGCTGGGTTCTATCCTTTAATGACTTCTGCTTTTATAGCAACTGTTGTAGGTGTTTTCCCATTTGTCTTTATTAAGGGCGAATTTAATATCACAAATAAAGAGAGTTATGCTATAGTGATAAGTGCTATGTCAACATCATGTGTGATTGGGGCTATGCCTTTTTTATTATTTGGTGGAGAATTTACTTTTGTAAATTCGCTTTTCGAGAGTGTTTCTGGATATACCACAACGGGAGCTACAATTCTTAGTAATGTAGAAGCTCTGCCTAAAAGTATGCTTTTTTGGCGTTCTTCAACTCACCTTATCGGAGGTGCTGGAATTATCATTTTTGCTCTGGCGTTGTTGCCAATGATAAGTAAATCGAGAGCTTCATTATCTAACGTAGAGCTTTCGGCTTTTGTGAAAGATAACTTTAAATATAAAGTACAGAAATCAGTACAGATAGTTTTATATGTATATTTTTTATTAATAGCGTTAGAAACTATTCTTCTTCATATTGCAGGAATGACGTGGTTTGATGCTATAAATCACTCTTTTAGTACTTTAGCCTCTGGAGGGTTTAGTACAAAAAATACAAGTATTTTATATTTTAATAATGCGTGGATTGAAGGCATAATTGTTGCTTTCATGGTATTAGCAGGGTTGCATTTTGGTCTTATATATTCGAGTCTTACTACTCGAAAAAATAATATATTTCGTTCGGAAGTCGCTCGATTCTACCTTTTAACTATGGCGGTAGCAATTGTTTTATGTTCTCTTAATTTATGGTTAACTAATTCTTATGGAATAGTTGATTCTTTAAGATACTCTTCGTTCCAAGTTGCCTCCATAATGTCAACCACGGGTTTTGCTAATGCAGATACATCAATGTGGCCTCCACTTGCTATAATAGTCATTATCTTTATATCTTTTAATGGTGGTTGTGCAGGTTCTACAGCTGGAGGTATTCAGAGTGATAGAGTGCTTCTTATATTCAAATCTTTTAAAGCACACTTTTTACAGTTACAACACCCAAATGCGATTATAAAAATAAGACTTAGTAAAATTAATACTGACGATAATTTACTTAAATCAACGTTGATTTTCGCTCTCTTTTTTATATTAGTTGTTTTGTTTGGAACAATAATATCCACTGCTTTAGGCGTTGATGTAATGACGAGCTTCTCGTCTTGTCTTACATGTATAAGTAACATAGGTCCAGGTTTTAATTTGGTAAGTTCTTTTAGTAACTATGATGTTCTTCCAGATGCTGTGAAAGTTCTATATATGTTAATAATGCTTGCTGGACGTCTTCAGTTATTTAGTTTCTTCCAACTTTTCTTATTGAGTAGTTGGAGATAGATTTTGTGATTTTATGAAAAAATATATATTCCCATTACTGTTTTGTGCCTTATTAAATATAAGTGCATCTGCTCAAGAACATAAAGAAGTTTATGAGTCAGATACTTTATACTTACGTCTTAATAAAGAACTATCTTTTCTTGTTTCTAAACAAGAAAAGATGTCTAATAAAATAGATACGCTAAAAAGTGAATTAGAAAATAATGTTTCAAATAAAGATTCTTTGACAAATATTATTCTAGATATTGAGTCTTCAATGTTTGATGTTAGGAGTTTAGTGGCAGAGAAAACGACTCAAATTAATGGCATAAAACAAGATTTTATTCTTGAATCTTTTGATAATGGATTCGATAATTCTATTGTTGTTACAGTTGTTAAAAATAGCCAAGAGTATATAGATGATTTTATGAAGAATAATCTATCACAAGAGGAATATAACATTGTAAATAAAGATTCTGAGGTGGATAGTCTTGCTAGACAATCAATTTCAGAAATAGATAAGATATACTATAAATTGGTAAATGCAGATAGTTTATATTTGAAATGTGAAAGTAAAATATTGGCAGATTCTTTGGAGAAAAAAGTTGATTCTTTAAATACCGATATTTATAATATAGATTTTAATTTTTCTGAGAAGTGGAATAAATTCTATGATACAAAATTATATGCTTATAAACGTATTCTCGATTATCTAAATATTGAACAATATATTCAATATGATTTAGATAAAAAAGAGAGAGAACTATCTTATAATAAGTCAGTTTTTGTGAAAGATTTAATAGCTCCATATCTTAATATTTACAAAAAGCAGAAAAATTTCTTACGAGAATATGAAATTGTTATAGCTTCAAAAAAAGGAGATAATGAAACTGTTGAACAGTTAAAATCTTTGATAGAAAAAAGTGATATCTTATGTTATAATAAGAAGAAGGTAATTTTGCCAGATTGGAATTTTATAGATTATAAAGATATTGTTTTTGGTAAAAAAACTTATTATTCTTCTGTTGAAGATGTTCCATATATGGAGCTTCCAACAAATGGGGTAGTCTATTCATTAAGAGTTTATGTTCTTAGTGGCAAGATGAAATATATGTCTAGTTTTAAAGGGGCAAGACCTGCGTTTTATTTAATAGATGAAAATGGTAAATATCAATATTATTTAGGAACTTTCAAAAAAGAAGGAGAAGCTTATAAATATAAGAAAAAGATAAGATCTAAGGGTTTATCTTCATTGATTGTAAAGTTCGAAGATGGAGGTCGTATTTCAGAAGAAGGAGAGCTTATCCCGTTATATGTAGATGATTATAACTATTCTATAGAGGTTGATATGCTTACTCCTGAATTGATGAAAATAGCTAAAAAAGTTGCACCTACATTATCATTTGCAAAAATAGATAATAAGTTTGTTTTAGGGATTTTCTATAAATATTCGAAAGCAGTAAAAGTCAAAAATTCGTTAGGTTCGTCAGCGAGTCTAATAAAAACAGCAAAATAAAATTATTTTATATAAATAATAAAAAGGTCTTAAATAAAATTTATTTAAGACCTTTTTTGTGATTTAATAGTTTGATTTTTTATTTAACAATATTTAATTTTAAACCTGTATTTTCTTTAAATGTCGTATAAGCAGATTTGAATTTTAAAATAATATTATCTCCATTTTTAAGAGAATTATAATTCTTAACTTTTAGATATACCATCTTTTCAGAATTCATAGCATTCATAGTTATTTTGCCAACAGAGATTTCAAAATTTTTAGTTGAAGAGTCATCTAATTCTATTATAACAGGGTATTTTACATCTACTTTATCTTTTGTGTGGAATTTTAATTTTAACCAACCATCACTTTTAACATCAACTTCAGTTTTATTTTCTATATCGTAATACATTTTATAGTCAATAGGTTCTTCTGGAGTCTTATAATAAAGAATAGGGATTTCCTTAGATTCTTCTCCTTTTAATAAAGTTGCTTCATATGATGAGAGTCTTATTTTAAGTGTTTTATTTATTGCAGATTTTTTTATTTTTATTTCAACAGAAACATATTTATTTTTTGAATCAAGTGTTATTTCTGGTTTTTTTAGAGGTTCTCTTTCAATATATAGAGAGTAATCAGATTCGTCAAGACCACTTATATTGATATTTATTTTTGCTTCTTTTGTAAGATCATTAGAAGAATTTATGTAGAATTCTTTGGAAAATACATCAATTCCTTCTATAAAATAGATGTTATCTAATTCGAAATCTAAAAAACAATTAAGTTGTTGTTTTTCGCTATCAGGAATATAGCTATGTCCTGTAACTTTAAATTCACAATTGTTTTTTGTTGGTTCTATATAACCCTCGTTAGTTGATGCAAGAACATTAACATATACAATATCTTTGAGATTATAAAAATCGGAAGATAAAAATTTTATTTTTGTTGTTGCGCTTTTTTCACCTATAGGAATACTGACAAAATTGTTTGATAGAGTCCCAGTAGCTAATTTATTTGAAGATTTAACTTTGAAATTTATTGTTGTAATTTCTTTTGCTGGTTCATCAATGTTGATATTAATATTGGCTGTTATATCGCTATTTTTAGTGTCTATATTTGATATGTTTTGTGTAATAGAGATAATAGATTTTAAAGATTTAGCAAATTTAAATTCAATATTAGCTTCTATTAATTCAACCATTTTATTTTTACAAGTTAAATGTAATGGTAAAATTCCAAATAAACTTTTAAGGGGAGTAAAACAAAAAGTATTATTTGATTGTTGTTAATTTATTGATTGTTAGGGTTGTAGATATTAAGATTGAAATA
>JADFUS010000001.1 GCA_015222165.1 Bacteroidota bacterium | reverse complement strand
GCACTGTTAAGTTGTCCCATTTCTGGAATAACTTTCACCGTTGCTATAATCTCATTTTTACGTACAAGTTCACCTGCTTTTTTGTGAACTTTTGAGATGATACCCGATATTTGGGGTTTTATAAGTACTTCATCTCTTGGTTCTATTTTTCCAGTTGCAGTGATGGATTTTTTTATTGTCTCTATTTTTGGAGAAACAATTTCGTAAGTCACACTCTCAGTCTTTGTTTTATTCCATAGAAAAACAAACGTTCCTATAAAAAGTGCCACGAATAGTCCTATTAAAAGAAATTTGAAATACTTTTTCATTTTATTATATTTTTATTTATTATTCTTCACGTATAGCGTCTACCGCTTTTATTGTTAATGCTCTGTTAGATGGTAATATTCCTGCAATAAGGCTTCCTATAACTACTATGCTCATACATAATATACCTTTCCAAAATGTTATTTGAAATGTTATTCCTGTATTAGAGAAAGAGAGTACATCTTCTCCGAAAGCTGTGTCGCAAACTGATAAAACTATTACAGCAAGAGAGAGTCCCATTATTCCAGCTATAAATGTTAAGATAAAACACTCTGTAAGAATTTGTTTTATAATAGCTGATGGTTGAGCACCCAATGCTCTTCTGATGCCTATTTCTTGTGTACGTTCTTTTATTGCTACAAGCATAATATTAGTGACGCCTATAACTGCTGCCAAAAGAGTTCCTATACCTACAATCCAAGTTAGAATCATTAAACCCAAGGTTAGGTTTGTTATTTTTTTCATAACTTTACCCATGTTGAATTTGTTTAGAGCTCCAGTATCGTTTGGATCAATACCTTTTGTAGATTTTAAAAGAGCATCACAATTATTTTCGAGATCTAAAATATTTATTCCTTTTTTTCCAGCAACTAAAATACCCATATATGGATTATCGAAATAGAGTTGTTCATATAGTGAACTTGGTATCAATGCAGTTTTATCCATATAGAAAAAACTTACACCATTAAAAACTCTCTTTACTACACCAACAACAGTATACGATGAACCATTTATAGTAATCATTTTGCCAGTAGGGTCTTCTTCTCCAAAAAGTTCCTTAGAAAATTGAATACCTATGACGCAGACTTTTCTCTTTTCTATCTCATCAAATTTGTTTAATATTCGTCCTTTTATAGCTATAACAGGATCGGTTGCTTGTGACTTAAAAGATTTTCCTGTAATACTGTAATCTCCTTTTTTATCGCTGTATTTTGCAACGCAAGAATTGGTATTATATAGTGGGAAAACATCTTTAACTCCATCAATAGTTTTTAAATTTTTGAAATCTTGTTTATCAAATTTTATTTGTCTTCCAGCCTTAAATCCAGCATAAGGTAAAGTTGTTTGTCCTTTGAAAAAAAAGCATGAATTTGTTGCCATTTTCCCAAAGCTATTAACAGTTACTTTATTTAATGCTTCACTAAGTCCTATTAATAAAGTTAGCAAAAATACTCCCCAAAAAACACTAAAGGCAGTCATAATACTTCGCCTTTTGTTCTTGTTGATAGTTTGCCCTATTTCGTTCCAAAAATCTAAATCAAATAGTGTCATATTCTACTTGTTATAACGCATAGCGTCTATTGTTTTTAATCTTGCAGCTTTTTTTGCTGGTGCATATCCTGCTATAAGTCCAGAGATTATTAATACTAATGTTGCACTTACGGCAATTCCTAAGTTTACAGTAGGATTTTTAAACATTGTAAATTCATCGGTAGTTGCTCCTGAAACTAAAATGGAATTAAAAATTTCCATGACCCCAATTCCTAAAACAAGACCTACATATCCGAAAAATGATGTTACAACAATGGATTCAATAAGTATTAGTCTTATTATAGAAGATGGTTTTGCTCCCAGGGCTTTTCTTATGCCAAATTCATTTGTTCTCTCCTTTATTGTTACAAGCATAATATTGCTAACTCCGACAACACCCGCAAGTAGAGTTCCTAAACCAATAATCCACACAAAAAGAGCTATACCATTCATAACCATCATCATGGTTTTATAGTCATCAATATTATTTCTTATCCACACTCCGTTACTATCTTCGGGAGAGTAATTATGTTCTTTAGCAATTCTTGTTCTAATTTTTTTTTCAAAATCTTCACTTGCTTTAGTAGTATTTATTCCATTAACAGAAAATGAAATATTATTAATATAGGGGCTATTTGAGTTGAAAATTAAATTTCCTAATGTTAAAGGGATATAACAATCATCTTGCATCCCCTCTTGAAAACTTTCGTAAACGCCAACTATTAAAAATGTTACGCCATCTATTTGTATTTTCTTTCCTACCGCAGTCTCTTCTTTTATGATATTTTTTTTTGTTGTTTCATCAATAACAATAACTTTTCTTCTTTTTGAAATATCTTGATTATTAATAAACCTACCTTCTATTATAGTTTTTTTATCAAGAATAATTCCATTAGGCATAGTTCCGTTTATTGATAAAGAACTTGTTAGTGTTTTATATTTAAGAGTTTTCCCAGAGTAATATCCTGTTGCACTAATAAGGTCTATTTCAGAAAATTCATTTTTCAAAATATCTATATCGTTAATTGTAAGGTTTATACGTCTATCCTTTTCATATCCAGCATAAGGAATAGAAGTATAACCACTATATAATTTCATGGAGTTGACAGTTTGATTGCCAAAAGCACTTAACGCTGCATTTTTAAGACCATTTCCCGAGCCAAGCAGAATTATAAGCATAAAGATTCCCCACGCAACAGAAAATCCCGTTAAGAATGTGCGTAGTTTGTTTTTTCGTAAAGATTCCCATATTTCTATAAATACTTCTATCATAACTTTATAAAGTATTTATGTCACTGATTAATCCGTCTTTGATGTTGATTATTTTGTCTGTCTGATCGGCAATTTCTTGACTATGAGTAACACATATAATAGTCATGTTGTGTTCTTTATTTACACTGCGAAGTAGATTCATAACCTCTTGTGAGGTTTCGCTGTCAAGAGCCCCCGTAGGTTCGTCAGCAAGGATAATTTGAGGTTTGTTTATTAATGCTCTTGCTATTGCGACACGTTGTTTTTGTCCTCCCGACATTTCGTTAGGCATATGTTTAGCCCAATCTTTAAGTCCTAACATATCAAGATATTGAAGAGCTATTTCATTACGTTTGCGTTGAGATACACCTTGATAATAAAGGGGTAGGGCAACGTTTTCAACGGCATTTTTATAATTTATTAAATTAAAAGATTGAAAGATATATCCAATCATTTTATTTCGAGCGATGGCAGCTTGTTTCTCGCTGAGATTTTTTATAAGCTTTCCATTCAAATGATAATTGCCACTATCATAATCATCTAAAATTCCAAGAATGTTTAGAAGTGTAGATTTTCCTGAGCCCGAAGCTCCCATGATAGAAACAAGTTCTCCTTTGTGTATTTCTAAATCTATACCCTTTAAAACGTGAAGTGGAGCTCCAGCATTATAGGTTTTGTTTATATCCTCTAAGACAATCATTGATAATTATTTAAATTTGTAGAATGAAAAGATACTATGCTACAAATATATAAAAAAAAATCGCTATTTTTGTAGTCTAATCTCAAAAAAGAACAAACAAATGAAAAGTATTAATCTGTTTTTAGTGTTAATTTTATTTATTCCTATAACTGTTTTTTCACAGTCTATAGAGAGTAACGAATATAATAGGAATAGTATTGCTATTATAACAGTGAAAAATAAAAAATGGAATAAAGAAATTGTTTCGGCAAGTTCGAATTATGATTATTCTAAATTTGATATTAATGAGATAGATTCTAAGGAACTTAAATTAGATGGCTTATCGCCAAATGGAGATAGAGCTAAATTTATAGATTCATTAGTAGAAAATTCAGATCTAGGGAAAGAGGTTATATCTTATTGGTTTGGTAGGAAAGCTAATGGAGAGATGAATGTAGATAGAGTTGCAAAAAGAGCCGTTTATAATGCTAATGATGCAGATTACGATAATTCTATTGCTTCAAAAAGAGGTACTGCCATGATTGAAGATATGGGTTTCGATTTAGTAAAAAGTAGTTATATATTTGTTATAGACAATCCAAGGATAGAATATTCTAGAAAAAATAAAAGTTATGATATAAATAGTGTGTTATATGTTTTTAGAGTGGAGTATACTCAAGAGATAGAGGCTTCTATTTTTGAAACATGGATAAATGAAAGCGATACTCCAAAAGTTAGAGACCATAAAAACAAGTGTTTTAATAATATAAAGATACCTTTAAAATTAGTTTATACTACTAAGAATGCGTCTTCGTCAAGTGATATCAATTTAGCATTTAAGTATATATATGACGGTCTGTTTTATAATTTAGAAAAAGATATGGAATCTATGGCAGTAGGTTCGTATATAGAAAATGTAAATCCCATAACTGCAAAAATAGGTACTAAGGAGGGTTTGAAGAATGGGAGACGCTATTTTGCCTATAAATATAAAGAGGGTAGAGATGGTGAGCTTAAAAAAGTAAAAAAAGGAGTTCTTAGAGCAACAGTTATTGCAGATAATAAAAATACCGATTTAGGGAAAACTCCAGAATCTTCATTTTATCAAATTGCTGGAGGAACGCTTAGAGAGGGATATTCTATTCTTCAAAAAAATGATATTGCCTTAGGTGTCTCTTTGGGTTATCGTTATGGTGGATATGAGGGTTATGCTTTGAAATTTGATAAACTTTTGAGTATTAATAAAAGTGGAGGTTCTAATTATCTACTTTTTGATTTCACAGGTAATTACTACACTCATATTAAACCTTTATCGGAGAATAAATCTTATTTCACTTCTGTTTCCGTTGAGGTTGGTTATGGTTATGGAATTCGCTTTGCAAGGATTTTTGAGATTATGCCAATAATTAAATTTGGTGCTGATATGTTGTTTGATACTCAAGAGGAAGACAAAGAATTAAACCAAGGTTACGCATATATGGTTATGCCTGAATTAAGATTAAATATGAATTTAGCATACCCATTGCAATTTATGGTGGGTGTAGATTATGGAATTCCTTTTGCTTATGAGAAAAATTACAAAGAGATTTTAGATTACGTAGAGACAAGCAAAGGTCGTAAACGTAAAGGTATGGGATTGTCAGCAGGTTTAAAATATATATTCTAATTATGAAAAAAATATTAATAATAGTAGTTTCAATATTATGTTGTTCAGCAGGTTTTGGACAGACGAAAAAGGAAATTAAACAGTATAATAAAAGTAAAAAATATTGTTCTGTGGAGATAGAGAGAGTAGGAGTTGACGGAACAAAATTTGTTAAAGCATGGGGATTTGGAAAAAAAATTGATGATGCTATGGAGCAGGCGAAAATTAATGCTGTGGAAGCTGTGATTTTTGATGGCTTAGAAAAACAAAATGGTTCGGCAGTTATTCCTCCGCTGTGTCGTGAGAAAAATGTAAATATGCTAAATAGTGAATATTTTAAAACTTTTTTTGAAGATGATAGATATTCTGAATTTGTGAAATCGGTGCATAGTGGTTTGCCAAAAGGAGCTAATAGACGTGAGGTGAAAGGTGGTTATAAAGTGGCTATGTATTTACAAATAGAGTTCGATAAACTTCGTTCTCAGCTTGAAAAAGAGGGTGCTATAAAAAAAATGTCTCAAGGATTTAAAGAATAATATTATATAGCTATGAAAGAAAAAAAAACTATAGGACTTTGTTTAAGTGGTGGTGGAGCTTTAGGCTTTGCCCATATTGGAGCTTTGCAGGCTTTAGAAGAGCGTAACATTTTTCCAGAATATATATCTGGAGCGAGTTTTGGTGCTATAATAGGTGCTTTATATTCTTATGGCTATAATCCTCTTGAAATGAGATATATAGTCCAAGAGAAAAAGTTATATAACATTCTTAACATAGTGAAACCTACGCATCTTTTTCGTTCGAAAGGTTTCTCTTCAAATAAAAAGGTTAAGAGGGTGATGAAAGAGGTTATCCCCGTGGAGAGATTTGAGGATTTGAAGAAGAAATTTGCTTTGAGTCTTGTAGACATTGCTATTCCTCAGTGGGAGATAGTAAGTAGTGGCGATAAACTTATTGATTCTATAATGGCGTCAATGTCTATTCCCGTAGTTTTTGAACCTGAGATAGATAAAAGTCGTATTTTAGTGGACGGAGGAGTTATGAATAATCTTCCCGTAGAGCCTTTGTTAGAAAAATGTGATAGGGTGATAGGTATTGATGTTCAAAATATTGGTACAACAAAAAAGGTTATTGATAAGAAAACTTTGGGACAGCGTTATTATGGTGCTATGATGAAGGAGATGCAGAAACATCGTGTATCGTTGTGTGATGATTATATTTGGTTTCCGAGACTTGAAGATTATACTTTTTATGATTTCCGCCATTATCAGAAAATTATGGATATAGGTTATGAGGGAACGGTGAAATATCTTGATGAGTTGGAGAAAAAAGAGTAGTGTTTATTTACAGAGTTAAAAAATAAATTTGTAATTTACTAATAATCAATAGCTTTGCTATGATTTATACTTTGTTGAAATATCATGTTATAAAAAAAGGAGTATTAATAAAAAAAATGAAATAAAAAGATTGTATGCTTTTTTAACTGATATGTATAAAATATCATATTTTTATTAAAAAAATGAATGTATTTAAGATAAAAAGGTGTATCTTGTTGTTGTAGATATATAAAAAGATAATTTTGAAACCTAAAATAATTAATAATGGATAGAATCTTATTATTTGCCACAATGTTGGTAATGACATTTTCATTTTCTAGTTGTTCTAAAGATGAAGTAGTTGATATTAATAGAAGCTCAGATGAAATAGCGTTTAACGCTTATACAAGTACTCCAACAAAAGCTAAAGTCATTGATGCAGATAACTTTTTTGTATTTAATGTTTATGGTTATAGAACTGTTACCAATTATTCAGGAGTAACACCATTAATTACTTATATTGATAATTTACCAGTTGTAAGAGAAGATGCTACAAAAACATGGACTCATGATGGTAAATATTATTGGCCAATAGATGGTACAAAATTGCAATTTTTTGCTATCTCACCCTTGAATGAGCAGGTTACAGAATATAAAACTTATGAATCTTCATATCCGACATTCATATACACTGTAAACGATGCTGGAGTAAATCAAAATGATCTTACACTTTCAACTTCATTAAATCAGGAGAAATCTGCTGGAGATCTTAATTTAGAATTTAAGCATGTGTTGTCACAAATTAATTTTTCATTAAAGGGAGAAGCTGATGGTTTTATATATACGGTTAAAAATGTAGAGCTTCAAAATATTAAAAATAGTGGTAAGTTTTTATTTGATGGAACAGAAGGGCTTGGCTCTTGGAGTGACCAAGCAGGGAAAGTGAATTATTTACATACTTTATCATCTTTTGATATTGATGGCAAAAACCCAAAGCCTATAAATAATGAAGATAAGATAATGATTCTTATGCCACAGACAACATCTGATGATGCAAAAATTAAAGTTACTTATTCTGTAATACAAAAATTAACAAATACCAAAATATTTGAAGGTTTTAAAGAGGTTAGTATCTCTTCTTCAACATGGCTAAAAAATACCAATGTGCGTTATATTTTAACATTGCCGATTGGTGGTAAGGAGATTACTATCTCAGCAGAAGTAGATAAATGGGATGATGAAAATTCAGAAGATTTATTTATCCTTGAGCTTAATAAAAAAGATGTTACCATTTCTCTTTTAGAGAATAACACGGAAATGTTAATAACTAAATTGATACCTGCTAATGATGAAGCTACTTATGAGTGGGTTAGTAGTGATCCTAGTGTTGCAAAGGTTAATTCAACTACAGGAGAAGTTACAGCTATACGTTTAGGATCAGCCATAATCACGGTAACAGCTAAAATAGGAGAGAAAATATTAGATACTGCTACATGTAATGTTACTGTTGTAGGTAATATAATTTTCGAAGATGCTGTTTTTAAAGAGGAATTGTTTAAAATAACTCCTAGTATTGACACAAGTGGTGATGGTGAAATTTCTGTATCTGAAGCTGGAGCTTATGAAGGTGTTTTAGATTTTGATTATAAAAATATTACAAATATAGAAGAAATTAAATATTTTACTAAAATATCTGAATTGAGTCTTAATGTTATTGAGTCATTAACAAAAATTGATGTAAGTAAAAATATAGCATTAGAAAAATTGGATTGTGCTTTAACGGGTATCAGTACACTTGATGTAAGTAATAATATAAATTTAACTTTTTTGTATTGCAGTAATACGAATATTGATGTTCTTGATGTAAGCAATAATACACTCTTGAAAACTTTACGTTGTAGTCATACGAATATAGCTACACTTGATTTAAGTAATAATAAGAGCTTGGCCTTATTGGATATCCAAGCTAATAAGAATATAAAAACTATAGATATAAGTAATAATAAAGATTTGATTCAATTAAATATCAGTAATCTTGATATTAGTACAATTGAAATAAGTGATAAACAAAGCTTGCTAAATTTATATTGTGTTGGTTCGAGTATCAGTACTCTTGATGTAAGCAATAATGCACTCTTGAGAAGTTTATATTGTGGTAATACGGATATCAGCGTTCTTGATGTAAGTAAAAATGAGAATTTGAATATTTTAAATTGCAGTGATATGGATATCAACGTTCTTGATGTAAGTAAAAATCTAAAATTGACTAATTTAGATTGCGGTAGTATGAAGAATATCAGCGAACTTGATATAGCTAAGAATATAAATTTGACTAGCTTAAATTGCAATGGTATGGATATCAGCACTCTTGATTTAAGTAATAATAAACTCTTGAAATATTTATATTGCGATGATATGGATATCAGTGTTCTTGATGTGAGTAATCATGTATATTTAGAAGAATTTTCGTGTAAAAATTGTCTGAATTTATCGGGATCTGGTGCGGTAGTTGGTCAACTAGATATTAGTAGTAGTCCAGGAATTTATAACTTTGACTGTAGAAATACCCCTGAGATAAAAAGTTTTTTAGTAGAAAGTAGTATTGATATTAATAATCTTCCTTCTCGTTGGTTGGGTATTGGTGGGAGACCTATAACTCAATAACTAATAGAAATTAAAAGTGGTTCTAAATTGTGAGTGACATACAATTTAGAACCACTTTTTTAGTGCTTTATAATTTTGTGAAGTTTTATATTTATTGGAGATATTTTGATTAAAATATTGTGATAGTTGATGTTGCGAATTAAATATTGCTTTATTGGAATAATGCGTTTGTAGATACTGCGTTTCGATATATTGTTCGTTATTACAGCTCTTCGAGCTGTTGCCGATTAAAGAAATTGCATGCAATTTCAATTTAATTATTAATCGGCTGGCTTCGCCATTTCTTGCTTCGCCTATAGTAAGCTTCGCTATTCACTGCTTT
>JADFUS010000036.1 GCA_015222165.1 Bacteroidota bacterium | reverse complement strand
GCCAAAGACTATAACATGATAAAAAACAAAATAATTTTAACCTATGAAAAAACTTTTAACATTACTATGCCTATTGGCTTTTTCCACAAGTTGTTCTTATGACGACAAAGATATATTGAGTAATCTCAATGACCTTGAAAATCGTGTAGAAACTCTTGAAACAAAAGTCGAAAGTATGAATAAACAAGTCACAAGTATTCAGACTGTTATTGATGCTATAAACAAAGATAAACTTGTTAAAGAGGTCACAAAAGAGAAAGATGGTTATACACTAAAATTTAATGATGACACAATCATTGAAATTAAAACTACAAAAGAAATTCCAATTATCGGAGTAAAAAAAGACACAGATAATAAATATTATTGGATTTCAACAATTGACGGAAAAGAGACTTGGTTGCTAGACGAAAACTCTGCAAAATTACCAGTTTCTGGAACAAATGGAACTGATGGTACTAACGGAGTAACTCCAAAAATGGGAGTTGATGCTGAAGGCTTTTGGACTATAGATTTAGGCGAAGGAGCAACAAGAATGGCTCCCGAAACTAAAGCAACTGGAAAAGACGGCGACTCTTTTTTCAAAGAAGTAACTTCTGATAAGAAATTTGTCTATATAACTCTTGCCAATGACGAGAAATTCACTCTTCCAATGGCATCAACGGCATCAATAGACATTAACCCTATGATTCCAACAGATAGTGATTATAGCGGTATAATATACCTCAAATACAACGCTTCAAAAAAGTTTGGTATTGACTGTGTAGATATAGTTGATATAACTATGTTATCACAAGGTGAAGGCTGGGATTTTAAATATGAGAATAACATTCTTACTATTAAATCTCCTATAACAAATGGTACTGGTGCAAACAAAGGTGAAGTAACTTTTATTGGAACAGACGGTTACAGAACGATAATGAAAAAAATAACAGTTATTGCAACAGATAACACAATTGAAACTTTAGGTGGCTGTAAAGAAGAAGGTTTAGCAAATAGCACTTACGGAACAAATTTATACGGAAATGATTGTACTAAAAACTATTACATGGAAACAGGACTAATGTTTCTAATTCCAAAATATAAAGAAGTATCAAATTTTTATAGTGGAGGTGTCGCAATTTCTCAATGGAATGACATGACAACAAATAATTATAAAAATCAATGTAGTGTATATTCTAAAGATAAAAAAACAGGTTTCGGAGGTCACAACGGCTCTAAAACTTTTGGCGTAGGATATTGCACAAACTTCGGTGCAGAAACAAAAATATTTTTCCTTGATGATACAACCGAAAAAGTTTTTAAATCTATATATCTTTCAAATAATACATACTCATATTTAAGTATGAAAAATGGTGAAGAAGCTAGTAACTATGCACCTCTTTCATACGAAAATAAAGACTATCTTCTTCTAAAAATTGAAGGAATAAACAAAGCTGGAGAAACTACTGGTACAATAGATTATTATATGGCTGATTTTCGTGAAACAACTTCAAAAGGTATAGATGAAGGTTGGAAAAAAGTTGATTTATCTTCTTTAGGAGCAGTAAACAGTTTGAAATTTGTTATGGAAGCAACGAGAACAAATTCTTATGGAACAACCATTCCTACATACTTTTGTTTTGATGATTTAACTATAAAATAATTACACATTAACTAATATTTTTTAATAAGAGTTGGCTTTTGTCAGCTCTTTTTTTGGTATTATGGATTATTTTTTCTATATTGCAAATAAGAAAAATAACAAATATGTTAACCTACAAACTACATACAACTATGACGACTACTGTCACCCCTTATGGTGGGGTTTCTTTTGTTGTATGTGTAGGCGATCTACATACATCTGAGTGCTACAAGGCATAGCAACAGATATTACGAGATATTAAACAGCTTCCGACGGCTATTTAATATATGTGTATTCAACCAATCTAATAGAAAATATACCATGAAAGTAATTGAATTAGGAGCATCATCTTTATGCTCTATTGAAAGCATTTACAACATTAAAAATGTTGTAAAACAATTCGAAAACAACAATAAACAAATTCTCCTCATTGTTCCGTCGCTATGTTGGATAGATGATATTTTAAAAAGTTCTGCGATACTCGCTTCTAAAGGGGACGTCAGTTATAAAGTATCTCTTTCAACAATTCAGCGACGACATTTTTCCCTTATCGAAGGTCTTTTAACTCGTGATGATAACGAAAAAGTTATCTCTCTCTTAGAAAATTTATATTCAGAATTAAGCGATAAATTTTCAGATATATATAAACGCAAAAATATATCAAAAGAGGAGCTAAATAGCATATCAAAATATGGCTCAAAAGCTATGACAATAATAGTAAATATGATTATTGATAACTCCGTGATTATAGAAAATAACAACTCTCTTGAAGCCAAAAATAATCAATTATATAAAGTTCTTATTATAGCAAACGGTGAAGAATTTTATAAAAAAAATTCCAAACTAATAATTAATTCTTTAAATAATAATTTGGAGAATAAAAATATCACCTACTATCCACAATTGGCTATATAAAATATCTCATTCATAAATCACTGAATAATAAGTATTTGTAAAATATTTAAAAAAAAGTATTGCAGATTAAAAAATATAACATATATTTGCAAAGTACTTAAACAAGTAAAAACAAAACATAAAATGATTACAATAACTAATAAATTTTGGTGGCACACCCTACAACTCAAAAGTCGTAAGGTGGACACTTGTGCATTTATTAGCTGATAAATAAAACTTATATAAAATAGGTTTATTCTCTCTAAGGAGCTCAATCGTACTTACGGTTGGGCTCCTTTTTTTTGTGCCATTAAAAAACTAAAATAATGAAACCATTTTTCGCAAACGAACAAGGATATTTTGGAGAATATGGAGGGGCATTTATCCCTGAAATACTATACAAATGTGTTGAAGAACTTAAAAATTCCTATCACTCCATTATGGACAATAAAGATTTTAAAAAAGAGTATGAAAGTCTACTAAAAGATTATGTAGGTCGTCCATCTTCGCTATATCATGCTAAACGCTTATCAAAAAAGTATGGTTGCAAAATCTACTTAAAACGTGAAGATTTAAATCATACGGGAGCACACAAAATAAATAATACCGTAGGACAAGTTCTGCTTGCAAAACACATGGGGAAAACAAGAATTATAGCAGAAACTGGAGCGGGACAACACGGAGTAGCCACAGCAACAGTATGTGCATTGATGAACATTAAATGCATTGTTTATATGGGCAAAACTGACGTCGAAAGACAACGTGTAAATGTCGAAAAAATGAAAATGTTAGGAGCAGAAGTTCGCCCCGTTACTTCGGGAAATATGACATTAAAAGACGCTACAAATGATGCAATTAGAGATTGGTGTTCAAATCCCAAAGATACATATTATGTGATAGGCTCAACCGTAGGACCTCACCCCTACCCTACAATGGTCGCCGAATTACAGTCGGTAATAAGCAAAGAGATTAAAGAACAACTTTTAGAAAAAGAGAGCCGAGAAAATCCAGATTATATTATAGCTTGTGTCGGTGGAGGAAGCAATGCTGGAGGAAGTATTTATCATTTTCTAGACAATGAAAAGGTAAAACTCATCTTATGTGAAGCGGGAGGAAAAGGTATAAATTCTGGATTTTCGGCAGCAACTATTCAGCTTGGGAAAAAAGGTATTATTCACGGTTCTAAAACACTTGTCATGCAAAATGAAGATGGACAAATTCAAGAGCCTTACTCTATTTCTGCTGGACTTGATTATCCAGGAATAGGACCAATATATCCATATTTAAAAAAACGAAATAGAGCTAAATTTTTAGCTATAAATGATGATGAAGCTATGGAATCTGCCTTAGAGCTTACACGACTTGAAGGAATTATTCCAGCAATAGAATCGGCTCATGCTTTAGCATCTTTAAAAAAGATAGAATTTAATAAAAAAGATATTGTTGTAGTCACAATTTCAGGACGTGGAGATAAAGATATGGATACGTTCTTAAACTATTTTGAAAGCCATGAAATGTTATAATTTTAGAACCATTAACAAAAAAATAATGGGAGATTTGTTAACTCCCGTAAGTATTTACTTGAAAATCAGAGATATTTTTCCTCAATCTGCACTTCTTGAAAGCTCAGATTTTCATACAAACGAAAACTCTCTTTCATACATTGGAATAAAACCAATTGCATCGATAGAGGTAAATAAAAACGTATGCAAAACTTCATATTCTAACAATTTTAAAGAAGTTAAAAATCTTACAAATGAATATAATCTAAGTTCAGCAATAGATGATTTTCTTTCCCATTTTAAAATTGAAGGAGATAAAAAAAAGGAGTGCGGTTTATTTGGATATACAGCCTATGATTCTATAAAATATCTAGAAAATATAAATATTCAAGAGAAGCAACTTATTGAAAATGATGCCCCAGAAATACTATATTTTTTATATAAATATACCGTTATTTTCAATCATTTTAAAAACGAAATAACAATTATAGAACTTGTAGAAAACAAAGAATTTTCCGAAATCGATAATCTTATAAATATTATTAATAATGGCACTTTCTCATCATACAATTTTTCAACAACGGGTAAAGAATATAGCACAATAAATGACGAAAATTATTTAGAATATGTCCGCAAAGGAATCAACCATTGTAAAAGAGGAGATGTGTTTCAAATAGTCCTTTCACGAAGATATGTCCAACTATATAACGGAGACGATTTTAAAGTTTATCGCACACTAAGAAGCGTTAACCCATCGCCATATCTATTCTATTTTGATTTTGGTAAATTCAGAATTTTCGGTTCTTCACCAGAAACTCACTGCAAAATTGAAAACAATATTATAAGCATAGATCCTATTGCTGGAACAACAAAGAGAACAGGTAATGACATAATTGACAAAGAGTTATGTGATAAGTTGATAAAAGATCCAAAAGAAAACGCAGAACACGTAATGCTCGTAGATCTTGCTCGGAATGATATAAGCAGAAATGCAAAAAACGTTGACGTAGTATTTTATAAAGAACCACAATATTATAGCCACGTAATTCATCTTGTTTCAAGAGTAAAAGGAGAAATTATTTCAAAAACAAGCACAATAAAAGCGTTTCTAGACACATTTCCTGCAGGAACTCTAAGTGGTGCTCCAAAAGTTAAAGCTATGGAACTTATAAATAAAATTGAGAGCCACAACAGAGGAGCATATGGCGGTTGCATAGGCTTTATAGGCTTTGATAAGCAGATAAATCAAGCTATCACTATTCGTTCCTTTGTCAGCAGAAACAATGAATTATGGTATCAGGCAGGAGCAGGAATTGTGGCAAAAAGTGTTCCTGAAAATGAGCTTCAAGAAGTTAATAATAAACTTGGGGCACTAAAAAAAGCAATATATTTAGCAACTACATTAAACGACTAAAACCATGAAAATACTCCTTTTAGACAACTATGACTCTTTCACATATAATTTACTTCATATCATCAAAGAAACTGATGCTGAGGTAGATGTTATAAGAAACGATAAAATATCGCTTGATGAAATCGCCAAATATGATAAAATAATTCTTTCCCCGGGAGGAGGCATTCCCTCTGAAGCAGGAATATTGCTGGATTTAATTAAACAATATGCTTCAACAAAAAGCATTCTCGGAATATGTCTTGGAGAACAAGCAATAGCCGAAACTTTTGGAGGTAAACTTATCAATCTTGATGAGGTTATTCACGGTATTCAAACACCAATAAAAATCATTAATAAAGATTATATTTTTGAAGGATTACCAAATATTTTTGAAGCTGGACGCTATCATTCATGGATTGTTGATAAAAATTATTTACCCAATTGCCTAGAGATTACAGCGACAGACAACAACGGAGATATAATGGCAATAAAACACAAAAAATATGATATTCGAGGTGTTCAATTTCACCCAGAATCAATATTAACACCTTTAGGAAAAAAGATTATTATAAACTTTATAAATCACTAAAAATGGAAAATAATATCCTAAATAAGCTACTTCAAAACGAAACTATTAGCGAAAACGAAGCCAAAATAGTTCTCCTAAAAGTATCAAAAGGAGAGTATAATGAAAGTCAAATTGCCTCGTTAATAACAGTATTTTTAATGCGAAACATAACTATCGAAGAACTTTTAGGCTTTAGAGATGCACTTTTAGAAACTAGAAAAAAGGTGAATCTTGAAGAATTTAATCCTATAGATATCGTAGGAACAGGTGGCGACAATAAAAATACATTCAACATATCGACGTGTTCTAGTTTCGTTGTTGCAGGAGCTGGATATAACGTTGTAAAACATGGCAATTATGGCACAACATCTACGAGTGGAGCTAGCAACGTCATCGAAAATCACGGCATTAAATTCACTTCTGATAACAACAAATTACGCCAATCTATTGAAAAATGTGGCATAGCATATCTCCACGCCCCTCTTTTTAATGATGCACTAAAAATTGTTGCTCCAACAAGAAAAGCTATAGGTATACGTTCATTTTTCAATATTTTAGGACCCTTAGTAAATCCTGCAACACCAAAATATCAACTTTTAGGAGTCTATAATTTACCTTTACTAAGGCTCTACAGCTATGCATATCAACAAAGTAATCAAAAATATGCTGTAGTTCATAGTCTAGATGGTTATGATGAAATCTCTCTTACTTCTCAATTTAAAATAGCAATGACAAATTATGAAGCAATATATTCACCAGCAGAATTAGGCTTTGAGATTGCAAAAGAGAGCGATCTTTTCGGGGGAACAACTCAAAAAGAAGCTACTAAAATTTTTGATAATGTTTTAGAAGACAAAGCTACTATTTATCAAAAAAATTGTGTCATCGCAAATTCCGCCTTTGCCATAAAACTAATTGAAGAGAATAAAAGCATAGAAGAGTGCATAAATATAGCTAGAGAATCTATAGAG
>JADFUS010000035.1 GCA_015222165.1 Bacteroidota bacterium | reverse complement strand
GGTACGTTTTTTATACCCCTGATTTTCTGCGTTTTCCATAAGTTTACTTTTTTTGTGTAAACCTATTTCAGGACGGGACAAAAAGACGAATAAAAAAAAGGAGCTTAATCACAACTAAAATGATTAAGCTCCTTTTTTACAACAAATTATTTGCGTCCTAAAGGGAGATATTTCTCTAACGTTTCTCTACGATGTGTATCATCAAGATGTGTGTATATCTCTGTTGTAGTAATGCTTTCGTGACCTAACATATCCTGCACAACACGTATATCTGCTCCACCCTTTATAAGATGTGTTGCAAAAGAGTGTCTAAGAGTATGTGGAGAAATATTTTTTTTAATACCTGCTATTTTTGCCTGCTCTTTTATAATCGTAAAAATCATTACTCTAGAAAGTTTCGCCCCTCTACGATTTAAAAATAAGATATCACTATCCTTTATCTTTTTTATTACTTCATGACGTGTAGACAGATAAATTTTAACTTGCTTCACCATCTCCTCACTCACAGGAACTAATCGTTGTTTATTACCTTTTCCTAAAACTCTTATATAACCATCATCAAAAAAGATATCTCCCAAAGATAAATTTACAAGCTCAGAAACTCTCAATCCACAACTATAAAGCGTCTCTATTATAGCTCTATTACGATGACCCAAAGGAGAACTCAAATCGACACTATCAATAAGCAAATTAACCTCTTCAATAGATAAAACATCTGGCAAATGTCTCTCAGCTTTTGGCGAACATATTTGTTCAAAAGGCGTTTTTGTAAGCGACCCATTAAGCATCATAAAATTAAAAAGACACTTTAAGCCACTTATTTTTCTTGCCTGAGAACTTCTCTCTCTGCCTAAATCATAAGTATATGCAAGAAACTGCTCTACTAAAGCATAATCGACACTCTCAAGCTCCTTTATATCGTTCTCCAGACAATATAAAGCAAATTCTTCTGAATCATGTATATAGGCTTCTATAGAGTTTTGCGACAACTTACGTTCAAACATAAGATACGATTTAAAATCATCTATAGCATCTTTCCACTCCATTATAATATATTTTTAGAAATAAGCTCCTTGATAAGTATTCTCAACTCACTTGAAGCATTTTTAATAGACATCTCTTTTTTTACCCCGTTTCTGACTATTGGATATATTGCATTAACACCTAATTTCTCGGCTGTAATTTTATCATCTACAACTCCACAAACAACAATATTTTGTTTTTTATATTTTAAACATAAATCCGCCAACTGCTTTACTAGTTTGCCGTTTAGAGTTTGACTATCTACACTACCCTCACCGCTAATCACTAGGTCAGCTTCAGAAATATATTTTTCTACTTCTAGCTCTTTAAAAATAAACGAAGCACCACTAACTATCTCCGCTCCCAAAAAATGGTTTAGAGCCATACCTACACCTCCCGCAGAACCGCCACCAATAATTTTTGCTACATCGGATTTATATATTTTATCTATAACATCAACAAAATGAGTAGCACCAATTTCAAGTCTATCAATCATTTTGTCATCTGCCCCTTTTTGTCGTGCATAAACCCTTGCCGAACCTCTTTCTCCTAGAAGTGTATTATCTACGTCTGAAGCAACGGTAAAGCTACACTCCTTATATTTTTTAAACTCTATAGTTTCGACAATATCATAAACCTTTTTCATCGCCAACCCATTAGGAGATATTTCATTCCCTTTTTCATCAAGAAAATAGAGTCCCATAGCCGAAAGAAAACCTATTCCACAATCATTTGTAGCACTACCACCTATTGTAAGTATGAAATTTCTTATTCCATATTTTTCATAAGCATCTACAATCATCTCTCCAAAACCAAAAGTTGATGTTCTCTCGGGATTATGTTTATTATCTTCAACTCTGAGCAAACCGACACTCTCTGCCATCTCTATAATTGCTGTACTATTATTTTTTATAATATATTCTGCCTCTATAATTTCTCCCAAAGCATTAGACGCCATACATTTCACGATTTTATCTTTAGGACTAGTGAGCGATTTCACTGAACCCTCTCCACCATCTGCCATAGGAATAGTCTTCACAGAATAGCCCAAACCACTAGATAAAAGCACTGATTTAATAGTATCACACACTTCTATAGCTGTAAGCGTTCCCTTAAATTTATCTGAAATTATAAGTATCTTTTTCACTTCCTTCTTGATTTTTTAGATTTAAAAGCTGTCGTTCTCTTTGCTAAGAATTGGTATAATATTCCTTGATCATATAATTTTGTATAATATACTATCATCTCATCGTCGTGATTTTTCTCTAACTTACTTTTTAAATTTGTACCGAAAAAACTAGCTACTCCTTGCCAAAAGAAAGCAGAAAACCCACCTCTAAACTCTTTAACATAATAATAAGAACTATTTCCCATTTCCATATCTATAAGTTTTAATAATACCCTGCCTTGATAAACTGACATACGCTTTATTACGGGAGAATATTTTTTAAGAATTTTTTTTTCTAAATTTTTTATATATTTCTTTTTAGCTTTTTTATCATCTCCAAAACTTTCGATAACGCCACTTAAACCTTCAAGCTCTTCTCTCGCACTTTTGGCTAATCCATAAGTTACATAAACTGCCAAACCTAGCCTTGCATCGTTTCCAGTTATTAAAGGTTTCTTTTTACCAAAAATCACAACATTAGGAGTACGCATATAATATAACGTATCATTAACTTCACTTATACTCTGATTGATAGCGAATTGATATGATTTCATTTCTTGAGCCTGAGAGGTTGATATCTCAAAAATCAAGACCAAAAAGACCACAGAAATATAAAATTTGTATTTTTTAACCATAAAATAATTTTATTTGACAAAATTAATATATATTTGTCATATATTTATAAATATATCAAAAGAATTATGAATTGTCCTAATATATATCGTATAAACACTAAACGCTGTAACTCGTGTTTTAAGTGTGTCAGAGAGTGCCCTGTTAATGCTATTAGCTTTATTGATAACAAAGCTGTAATAGCAGAAGATCGGTGTGTCAACTGCGGTATATGTTATATAACTTGCCCAATTGAAGCTATAGAAAGAACTGATGCTTTAGGAAAATTGAAAAGTATCATAAAAAGACAAGATGTTACTGTTGCTTCATTATCTCCAAATTGGGTTAATGAATATGAAGGTTTAGAGCCTGAACGTATGGTTGAAGCTCTAAAATTATTGGGGTTTAATCATGTTAGTGAAACAGCACTAGGGGCATCATATACCTCAACTGCTTCTATTGAATATGCTAATAAAAACAAAGATAAAAGTGTTATAAACACAACTTGTCCTGTAGTTATATCAACAATAGAAAAATACTATCCACATTTAATATCAATGCTTGTCCCAATTGTTCCTCCATACATTGCTCATGCTCGTATGCTGAAAAAACATTTTGGAGAAGATACAAAAATAGTATATATAAGCTCTTGTCCTGCGGTTATGGGTGATAAAAGTATAGATATTGACGTATCAATATCTTTTGTTGAACTTGACAGATGGATGAAACAAGAAAAAATATTTTTCGATAAAATTCCTGGAAATGTTAAAGGTTATCAATTTGAACCATACCAAATAGAAGATTTTCATGATTATATAGTTCCTGGAAACTCTTTTGGAGATCAAAATTTTTCTGATGTTGTTAATGTTTCAGGATTTGATTATACTGTAAGAACTCTTGAAGAACTTGACAATTTAACTATAAAAGAAGGTCTAAAATTTGACCTTTTCTCTTGTCGAGGTGGCTGTTTGAATGGTATTTTCTCTTCAAATAGGAAACGCTCTTTTGACAGTTTAAAACGTTTTAAAAATAGTATTTCTAATTTAAACATTACAAATAGAAATAAAAATATAAATAATATCAAACTTCCAGACATTGATATTGTTGCAAAATGGAAACCCATATTTGCGAAAAAAGAGGTTAATGAAGAAATTGTTAATCGTGTCTTAAATGAAGTGGTTATAAATAATAAACAACCAAATTGCGGAGCTTGTGGTTATAATACATGCCGTGAATTTGCTGAAGATGTTTCGGTTGGACACGCAGAAATGAAAAACTGCTTTTTAAATAATTTGAAAACTTCAGAAATAAGTTTTCAGATTATAATTAATAAACTCCACTGCGGAATGTTTTTTATTGATAATAAACGTCGCTTATCTACTTTCAATAGCCGATTTGCTGAGATTCTCAATATAAAAAAAAGAAGTTACGAAGCTATAAAAAATTCTGATTTTAAATTGACTATTCCTTTTAGTGAAAATATTGAAAGACTTAATAGTAAAGGTACTGGCGAAGAAATAGAGATTAATGTTAATGACAAACGCTACTCTTTAACCATGTTAAATTTATTTGACGGTATAAAATGTGGATTTGTTAGAAACATCATAAATAGAGATACAAATCAAGAAGAGATAGAAAAACGCTCGGCAAAAGTTATTCGTGATAATATTGAAACTATGCAGAAAATAGCTTTTCTACTTGGTGAAAATGCATCTAACGTTGAAGGTCTTCTTCAAAGTTTTACGGAAAATCAAGAGTAGAGGGTTATGTTAATATTAAAAGATAAAGATGAAACCTTTATTGAGGTTGACTGCTACCAACATGGTGCGACAAAAGATTTTGCTCTAAGCAATATATATCTTCATCGTCGCAACAAAGACCATATCATAGCAATATTATGTGATGGTGGGAGCAATGATATAATGTCACATATCAAAGCATCTATGGCAGCATCTATGGCAGTAAATAGCGAACTTTATGATATTATGGATATCGCTAAAACCGTAGTTAATTTTATCACAAGCGATAAAAGCAGTAACGTATCTTTTAGTTTACTAAGAATTTTTAATGATATGAGAGCTGAGATGGTTGAACATCAAGCACCTCCAGTCTTAATTTTCAATGACCATAAAGCTATAAGCATAAAACGACAAAAGATAAAACTAAAAACTTCTAGTGGAGATGCTTTAGTATATAAATCAAATTTCACAGCTAAAAAAGGTTATATGATGTTATCTTTTACAAAAGGAGTTGTTTCCTCGGGTAAAGGTTCACACAGAATACCTAATGGGTGGTCTAATGACGCTATAAAATCTTACGTACTATCTAATATAAATAAGAATATCTCCGCAAGAAAATTATCGCATCTTCTTATAACAAAAGCTGTAAGTAACGATCTTTTTCAAGCAAAAAATGATATGAGCTCGTTAGCTATATATATCCGTAAACCTAGAAAAATATTAATCTGTACAGGACCTCCTTATAATAAAAATGATGATGTAACATTAGCTGAAAAAGTTAAAAATTATGATGGTGATGTTATTATCAGCGGGGGAACAACGGCGAGTATAATTTCTCGTGAACTTGACAGAGATGTTCACGTAGTATTAAACAAACTTACCCGTGGTTTACCGCCAAAATCAGAAATGGAAGGAGTAACTCTAGTCACAGAAGGAGTTCTTACTTTAAATAAAGTTAAAGAAAGACTTACTGAAATGAAGGTGAGTGCTATAAAAGGAAATGGTACAGATATTGAAATAATTAATAAAATATTAGAACATGATATCATTGAATTTATAGTCGGAACAAGGATAAATGCACTACATCAAAACCCAAATATCCCTACAGAACTCGCCATAAGACGAAATGTTGTGAAGGATATTGCTCATCAATTACAAGATAAATTTATGAAGGGTGTAACAATTCAATATCTTTAAAAACACATTTTTATAATGAAAAAATGTACGTAACGATAATATTTTAATAAAATTGCAAAAAATATTCTTATATTTTTTTATTATTGAGATTTTTATATATCTTTGAAAAACTAACCGCCAGTATGACGGAACAAATAAACCTTTTAATACGCTTTATATTATGTTGGAAGTAAAAATTTGCACATGTACTCTTTGCTATGTTATGGGTGGAGCTGAGCTTCAATCTTTAGATGAACATATACCAGTAGAACTTCTTGATAAGATAGAAATCAAAGGAGTTGCTGGATTAGATGAATGCAACAATGTTGATGAAGACGGACCTCGTGCTCCGTTTGTTATGGTAGGCAACAGAGTTGTTTCTGAGGCAACAATCGATAAAGTTATTGCAGTCATAAAAGAAGAACTATCTAAATAATAATTAGTAGTTCCATACATTCGCAAAAATTAATAGCTTTCGGAAATATTTCTGAAAGCTATTTTCAAATTCTTTTATTCTATAGCTGCAATTGCAGCTGCAAGACGTGCAATAGGCACACGGAAAGGAGAACAAGAGACATAATTCAGCCCTGCATGATGACAGAACTTAACAGATTCTGGATCACCTCCATGTTCACCACATATTCCACATTTTAAATTATAACGCTGTCTACGTCCCAAGTGAACAGCATCTCCTAATAGACGACCAACACCTTTTTTATCTAACGTTTGGAAAGGATCACTTTTCAATATTCCTCTTTTAAGATATTCTGGTAAAAATTTATTTATGTCATCACGAGAAAAACCAAGAGTCATCTGTGTAAGGTCATTAGTTCCGAAAGAGAAAAATTCAGCAAATTCGGCAATCTCATCAGCAGTTATGGCAGCACGAGGAACTTCTATCATTGTTCCCACCAGATATTCTAATCTATCGTTTTTCTCTGTAAAAACCTCATTAGCTACTCTGTCTATTATACATTTTTGATATTTAAGCTCTTTATAATTACCAACAAGAGGAACCATAATTTCTATTTTAACTGCTACCCCACGAGCTTGAACATTTAATCCAGCCTCAATTATCGCACGAGTTTGCATCTCTGTAATCTCGGGATATGTGTTACCAAGACGACAACCTCTATGACCAAGCATAGGATTTACCTCTGCAAGAGAGTTTATCTTTTCTTTTATCTCTTCAAAAGAGACACCTAGTTTATCGGCAAGCTCACGTTGTTCTTTTTCAAAATGAGGAACAAATTCGTGTAAAGGTGGATCTAGAAGACGAATTGTCACAGGAAAACCTTTCATCACGGCAAAAAGACCTTCAAAATCTGAACGTTGTATAGGCAATAATTCTGTAAGAGCCAAACGACGACCAGCTTCATCGGAAGATAAAATCATTTTACGAACAGAATTTATGCGGTCACCTTCAAAAAACATATGTTCTGTACGACAAAGCCCTATACCTTGAGCTCCAAATTTAAAAGCCACTTCTGCATCTCGAGGGGAATCTGCATTAGCACGAACTTTCATATGTGCATATTTCTCTGATAAAGTCATAAGTTTTGCGAAATCACCCGAAAGCTCGGCAGCCTGAGTGTCTAACTTTCCTAAATAGATCTCTCCAGTCGAACCATTAAGAGAAATCCAATCACCCTCTTTAATGACTATATCTCCAACTGTTGCCGTACGATTTTTGTAATCTATAGTTATACTTCCAGCACCTGAAACACAGCATTTACCCATACCTCTAGCAACTACCGCAGCATGAGATGTCATTCCTCCACGTGCTGTAAGAATACCATTTGCCTGAACCATACCTTTTAAATCCTCTGGAGAAGTCTCTATACGAACAAGAATAACTTGTTTCCCTTGAGAAGCCCAAGTTTCTGTCTCATCAGCAAAAAACACAACTTGACCAAATCCTGCACCTGGAGATGCTGGAAGACCTTTCGCCACAGGTTTTGTTACAGCAAGAGCATTTTTAGCAAATACGGGGTGTAGAAGCTCATCAAGTCTCGCAGGATCACAACGTTTTAAGGCTGTTTTCTCGCTTATAAGACCTTCTGTAATCATATCCATAGCAATCTTAACCATCGCCGAACCCGTACGCTTTCCCGTACGTGTTTGAAGCATCCATAGTTTACCTTCTTGAATAGTAAACTCTATATCCTGCATATCTGTGAAATAAGCCTCCAAACGAGTTTGTATTTCGTTAAGCTCCTTATATTGATTTGGCATAACTTCCTCGAGTGAGGGATATTTGCTTAAACGCTCCTCTTCGGAAACATTTTGAAGTTTTGCCCAACGACGAGACCCACTTATAGTAATTTCTTGCGGAGTACGGATACCTGCGACAACATCTTCACCTTGAGCATTCACAAGATATTCTCCATTAAAAACATTTTCTCCCGTACTAGCATCACGAGTAAAAGCAACACCCGTTGCAGATGAATTTCCCATATTTCCGAAAACCATTGCTTGAATATTTACCGCTGTACCCCAATCATCAGAATATTTATTCATTTTACGATAAAGTATAGCACGCTCATTCATCCAGCTATTAAATACAGCACAAATAGCACCCCAAAGCTGTTGTTTTGGCTCTATAGGAAAATCCTTTCCCGTAAATTCTTTTACAGCTAATTTAAAACGTTTAACGAGTTCTTTAAGCTCCGTTGTTGTTAATTCGGTATCATTTTCTACACCCGAAGATTTCTTAACATCTTCTATTATTTCTTCAAATGGATCGTTGTCTGCTTTATTCTTAGGTCTCATATCCATGACTACATCACCATACATTTGTATGAAACGACGGTATGAATCCCATGCGAAACGCTCATTTCCAGAACGTTTTGCTATACCCTCTACAACTTCATCATTTAAACCAAGATTAAGAACTGTATCCATCATTCCTGGCATAGAAACTCTTGCTCCAGAACGAACAGAAACAAGAAGTGGATTTGAGACACTTCCGAACTTCATTCCCATTATTGATTCTATATTTTTAATCTCTGCTTCTAACTCTTTTTCGCAAACCTCCATAACCATTTGCTTTCCATAAGCATTATATTCTGTACAAACTTCTGTGGTTATAGTAAATCCTGGAGGAACAGGCATATTTATAAGATTCATTTCAGCTAAGTTAGCTCCCTTACCGCCAAGCAACTCTTTCATCTTACCATTTCCTTCTGCTTTTCTATCGCCGAAAGAGTAAATACGTTTAACTTCTGACATGATTTTAAAATTTATATTAATATTATCTATACAAAAATATAAAAATATTGTTATAAAAAAAGCATTTTTACTGTTACTTTATTAACAAATAGTATTATTTAGATAACACTATTATTAAAATTCCAACATAAAAATAAACAATGGCATAAAAAAAAGTTGGTGAAATCTAAATAAATTTCACCAACTTCTATAATTATATATGTATTTTATCTATATATTCATATCCATCTCTTCAATAATTTGACCACTATCTGATGGACTAATCATTTCGAATAAATCATATCCATTTTTGAACATGAAGTAATAAGCAAGTACAAGTAAAAAAAGTGTTATTGATACTATGAATAGAACTGTTACCGCATCAATTTTCTTTTTACCTTTAACTTTTACTGCATTTTTTCCCATTATTGATTTTGCTATATCCTCGGGAGACATTTGCTCTTTTGAAGAATCTTTAGGCACTAAATCTGACGACTCTTCACCATGAATAGGTTTTTCTGAAACTTCTTCTTTATCTTCCAATTCCGAAAGAACATCGTTCATAGTACGGCTTTTCTTCTCTTTTTCGGCAAAAGCAAAATTAGCATCATTTCTATCAGCTTTATTGCTATTCATTCCACGTTTACCAGAAAATATCTCAGTCAATTTATCATTATCACTTTTTGAAGAAGATTTAACCTCTGCGTCTTTTTCTTCTATTGGTAAAACTTTTTTAGGTTGTTCTTGCACATTATTTTTAGCAAATTTATCTCCTAATGTGTTTTGATGAACAGCAGAATCAAAAGTTTTATGTTTATTTTCACCAAGAATAGTGTCAAGCTTTTTCACATTAGAATGTGAAGCCATTGATTCGTCAAAATGTTTTACTACTTTTTTCTCTTCAACAAATTCTTCAACTTTTTTCTCTTCAACAAGTGCCTCAACAAAAATTTCAACTTTTTCTTCTACTGGCTTTTCTACTGAGACTTCAATTGGCTTTTCTTCAATAACTACATTTGGAACTACAGCCTCAACTTCTTCAACAATATTTGGAACACTCATGTTTATAATACCTCTATTATCTAAATAAAGCGTACCAACTCCCTCTATCAAAAATTCACCCTCTTTTTTAAGAATAGAATCCATTAAAGCACAATAACCATCAATAATTATATTTGCTCCTTTAACATCAACCTCAAAGTTTTTTTGAAGTTGTTCTATAATATCTTTATAGTCTATAGAAGGATTATAGACAAATGCTTTTGAGGTATTTTCACCTATATTAACATTTACTATTAGACCTTTTTTAGGTACGGTAACACTATCTTTTTCGTTAAGTATAGAAACTAATATTTTACTTATCATATTCTCTTAATTTTATGTTCATTCAAAGATATATAAATTTATCTTATTACTACAAAAGTAACAGAAAAAAATAAATTTCAAAAAATATTGATTTATATAAAATAATGTTTATTTTTTGTTAAATTGCATTGAAAGTTAACTCTCTACTTTTTACCAAATTAATAAATTTAAAAAAAAGTTAAAAAAGATAACTATACAAAAAATATTTTTTTACATTTGCACTCTATTATTTTAAGTACAATAATTTTAAACAATGAAAAACAAATACATAGATTTAATCGAACAAACTTTCGATTTTCCACAAGATGAATTTAAAGTTGTGGACAATGAATTGGTATTTCATGATATTCCCCTAATGGATATTATAAAACAATATGGCACTCCACTAAGAATATCTTACCTCCCAAAAATAAGTTCGCAGATACAACTTGCCAAACGAATGTTTAATGTAGCTATGGCAAAAGTGGACTATAAAGGTTCATATAATTACTGTTATTGTACTAAGAGCTCCCATTTCTCATTTATTCTTGAGGAAGCTTTAAAGAATGACATCGGACTTGAGACATCATCAAGCTATGATATATATCTTATTCAAGCGCTTTATGGTAAAAGGTTGATAGATAAAAATACACATATCATTTGTAATGGATTCAAGCGTGAACAATATATAAAAAATATTGCTGATTTAATAAACGACGGATTTAAAAATACTATCCTCGTTCTTGACAATAAAGAAGAACTTTCTATTCTTGAGAAATATCTTAATGATGATGTAACAGCGAATATAGGTATTCGTATTGCTTCGGAGGAAGAACCTAAATTTGATTTTTATACTTCTCGTCTTGGCATAAACTATAAAGATATTATAGACTACTATCACGAAAAAATAAAAGGCAATAAGAAATTTAATCTTAAAATGCTTCACTTCTTTATAAACACTGGTATAAAAGATACATCATACTATTGGAGTGAACTAAACAAATGTATCAACCTTTTTTGCAACCTGAAAAAAGAGAGTCCAGAGTTAGATAGTCTTAATATTGGTGGAGGTTTCCCAATAAAAAACTCTCTATCTTTTGAATATGATTATGAATATATGGCTGAGGAAGTTATTTCTCAAATAAAAAACATTTGTACTCAGTATGAAGTTGACGAACCAAATATTTTCACTGAATTTGGATCATATACTGTTGGAGAAAGTGGTGCTATATTATATTCTATTCTCAACAAAAAGAAACAGAACGACCGTGAGTTATGGTATATGATAGATAGCTCTTTTATGACTACACTTCCCGACACTTGGGGCATAAAACAACGTTATATTCTTTTGGCAGTAAACAATTGGAATAAGGAGTATAACAGAGTGTTTATAGGAGGTCTTACTTGCGATAGTGAAGATTATTATAATGCCGAAGCACACGCCAACGCAATATATCTTCCAGAAATAAACTATACTCAGGAAGAGGAAGATGAAATTCAATATATTGGATTCTTTCACACTGGAGCTTATCAGGAATCTATAGCGGGATATGGCGGTATTCAACACTGCTTGACACCTGCACCAAAACATATTATTCTTGATGTTGACCCCGAAACTGGAGAATATACAACACGTTTATTTGCAAAAGAACAAAGTTATCAATCTATGTTAAAGACTTTAGGTTATTAACATACTTATATAGTATAGAAAAATAGAGCTTACATTCATCTGTAAGCTCTATTTTTCATCAATATGAGAAACTAAATATAATAAGACATCATGTATTTTATTACTTATTTTTTTCAAATGCTCTCCGTTATCAATAACTACTTCTGGAGAACTATCTCTTATTTTTTCTACACTAAAACTAAATTTATATTTAAATAATATTTTAATTTGTTTTTCTCGTTGGTTTTCTTCCTTAAAATTATGAATTATCCCATTTCTAATATTTCTAAGATCATCTATATATTCATAAATATTTTTATCGTAATATTCTATTCCATAAGAGAAAAAGACAGATTCTAATCTACTTTTTCTAGATCCTTTTTTAAGATCCTTTTTACAACGTTTTTCTATTAAATTTAAATGACGTTCAAATAATGAATATGCTAAAAAATACTTCGATTTCAAATTCAAATCAACAAAATCTTCTCTATATTCAGATTGAATATTAAATTGTTCTTTCATTGAAAATTCAATTTCTTTATCTCCTTCTGAAATATCAATAGCTTTTTTACTATTCTCTATATCTATTTCTTCTTCTTTCTTTTTTAAGTAATCCATTTGTTCACATAATAGAGAAATAAATGAGAACCACTCATCATTTATTAATGTATAAAGATTACTTCTACCTTTTGCAAAACTCATAATTTTAAATTAATTATAATTTTTATTTTAAAATATCTACAACCTCAACGGCTTTAAGAATTGTGCTTGAGAAAGGCTGTTCCTCAAAGAAATTACGCTTTTTCGTCCATTCAAGCCCCACACCATAGAAATCTATATCTGTATCTATTTTGTTATTCATGCTATTTTCTATCCAATTAAAAAACAGAAGCCACCTGCGATAATAATAGTCTGCAAGAATTCCTCCTTTTTGCGAAAACATAGCATCATTATTTTTTAACATATTTGAACTATATCTATCACCAAATATTGTGGCATACTCTCTGACATCGCCATCATAAAAACTCTGTTCCTCAAAAGTAGCTCCCCACTTTCTCGCCATCTCTATATCTTTGGCAAAATTAAATTCTTCTCGTGTCATATAAAGTTCGTCCAACGCCAAAAGAACATTTAAAAAACTATCCTTCTCCTTGACGAACATTTTTTTACTTTTAGAATCTACAGAAGCAACTATTCTATTTAGCATCTCGTCACAATAGTTGTAAACAGCTTTTTGAGTAAAAGAGAGCGTCTCACAAATATAATTTTCATTCATAGAATATTTTGAAGCACTATTTAAATAGAGTTTCAAATTGCTAAGATACTCACCATTTTTTATAATATCAGTTTCAACTTTTGCTAATATTGGCTCACTATAAACCATTGGTCGTGAATATATTACACTGCTTTCATATAATTTTTGATATATATCCGCAAAAGAATCATCTTTAACTCCAAAAACTTCCTCTACATAATCTTCATAGCGTGAACTATAATCTATCTTTTTATCCCAAATAGAAGATATAAGATAATGTTCCTCTACTCTGAAATCATTATTATAATAAAGAGATACTCCTTTAAGCATCAATTTATTACGATAATTCCTATCATATACATTTTCGTAATCTTCATCGGCAACAACTATCCAGTTATGATGTTGAGCAAAACATTTTTTATCCCAATCAAGAAGATTTTTCTCTTTAGTTATAAGTAAAACATCTCCACGTTTTTTAGTTGCAACAGCTTCTATATCAGGCAAATTCTCATCTAAAAAAAAGACAGAAACACCGTTATTATTAACCTTTTGCAACTCCATAGCAAATTCACTATTAATATATGTTGAAGAGAGTTTAAAGAAGTGTTTATCACCCCAAATTTCTTTTAAATGATTATAATATATTTTTGCTATTTGCTTATTTTCTTTTATTGATGAGTATTTAAGTATCGTCTCAGAAGCACCATTATAACCCTCAACGACAGCATTAATATCCCATTTTTGAAGTTCCAGATTAATTTTTCTACACATCACTCCTTGAAGAAAATACCAATTATCATAAGTTTTTGAAATCGTTCTATTCTCTTCACCTAAAAGCCAATTAGCAAAATGTGAAGGTTTTGGAAGGAAAGCACCTGTCTGCTCTATTCCCAAATCTATAAGCGTTTTATGCCATGCTACATCAGCACCTAAAGGCATATAAACCATGGTTACACCATTTAACGCCATTAAATCTATCTCTTTTTGCCACTTCTCCCAGCTCCAATAAATTCGTTCACGTTTATAATCATTAATATCTAACGCAAAACGTGATAAGATATCAGTATGTTTACGAATAGGCTCTAAATCCTCCATTTTCTTAGGAAGATAAAATTTCATATTATTTATGGTGAATGATGAATTTAACTTTTCACGGAAAAAATAGTTCACCCCACAAGCCAAAGAAATATTACTATTTCCCTTAACGATAACTTTATTTTTATGTATGCTAACTTCAAAAAAATCTTGTTCACTATCTCTCTCCGAAAGTTCGAAAACAAAACGTGAACTCGCCTCTGGCGAATATCTATCTATTATATTAACAATAGGAAGGGTGACCTTTTCACGAGCCACCCCTACATTTGAGATTGCGGTGAAAATCACCGCAATAATTATTTTTAAAATACTTCTTTTCACTATATGTTATTAAAAGAATTTGCTATTTGGTTAGCCATTTCGTCCACCCCTTTTTGGAGTTTCTTACCAATCATCATCTTCATCATCTTGTTTAACTTTGCATGAATTGTCAATCTCATACGAGTATCTCCTTCTGCAACTTGATGTAATTGTACCCAAAAATAAAACTCAAAAGGTATATCATCTCCTGAAATTTTTATTGTCTTACAAGGCTCTTTTTCAAGCATTTTTAACTTTAATGTAAAGCCTTTTAATTTGAAAGAACAATTATCTACTGTAGCTTGCCACCCCTCAACTTTGTCTTTTAACATCGGTGAAAAATTGTCAAAATTAGACAACGACATATAAATCATTGAGTCTGGCTTATTGATTGCCACTTGTTTACTAACGTATTCTGTCATACTTTTTTATTACTGTGTTTTTATTGATTCCATTTGTCTGGAGCTTTTCTCCATTCCTTTAACGTTTCTAAGTCCTCTTGTAGTATATATTTCTCTTCTAAAGCAACATCTATTAAAGTTTCATAGTTGCTTAATGTGTCCATATTGCAATTTGCAGAAGCAAAATTATTTACTGCAGTTTGGAAACCATAAGTGAAAATAGCTACTAAACCAAGAACGTCTACCTCAGAAGCTCTAAGTGCTTCAACAGCAGAAAGGCTACTACCACCTGTAGATATTAGATCTTCGATGACAACAACTTTATCACCTTTTTTATATTCACCCTCTATTTGGTTTGTAAGACCGTGACTCTTAGGAGCAGAACGAACATAGATAAATGGTAAATTAAGCTCTTCGGCAACTAGAATACCATGTGCAATAGCTCCTGTTGCTACTCCAGCAATGGTTGTTGCTTCTGGATATTTTTCTTTTATAAAACTAGCAAACGAACGTGCTACCATTTTTCTTATCTGTGGATAAGATAATATTTTTCTATTATCACAGTAAATTGGAGAGTGCCAGCCTGAAGCCCAAGTAAAATAATTTGTTGGATTCAATTTAATTGCTTTAATTTGCAATAATGATTCGGCAACTTGTGTGCCTATGAACTTATTCATAATAGTTTAAACGTTTAGCGGTTAATATTATGGCTTATAAGTGCTGATACATTTTAAATTCTAACTTAAAACTTATACACTTATTATGCGTAATCTTTTTTTTCAAGACAAAGATATTATTTTTGTAAATAATAACAACGAAAATAAGGAAAATATTCTTATATTTGCCCAAATAGAATCTGTCGACCAAGTTGTTTCAGCTTTAGAGAATAAAACCCAAATTTATATTCTTTGTGATAACATTGACAATGACTACTCTTCATTTCTAACAAAATTTCGCTGTATTGAAGCTGGAGGCGGGGTTGTATTAAACAACAACGAAGAGCTTTTAATGATAAAACGCAATGGACATTGGGATTTACCCAAAGGGAAATTGGAAAAAGGCGAAGTTATAGAAATTTGTGCTGTGCGTGAAGTTAAAGAGGAATGTGGTATAAAAAACATTGAATGCCATGACATACATACTTTAACACGTCATATCTATTTTCTTAATAATGAATGGGTTGCAAAACCTACTTTCTGGTTTAATATGAGATGTAATGATGAAAAAATACTTACCCCTCAAACCGAAGAAGGCATAGAAATTGTGGAATGGGTGTCACGTAAAGATGTTCCTAACAAACTGAAAGAGAGCTACTCTGCAATAAAACACGTTTTGCGAGATTGGCAATAGAGTTTTAAATTAATCTAAAACAAATATAAATAAAATATGAAAAAACTATTAACTTCATTTCTCGCTGTTACTATGGGTCTTCTCATAACCTCTTGTCAACAAGTTGACAAATCAATTAAATTTAATAATTTAACAAAAAAAGAAATTGCTAATGGGAAACTTACCCCTAAAGTTCTTCTAAAACTTCGTCGTATTTCTGGATCAACAGTTTCTCCAGACGGAAAATTAGTTGCTTATTCTGTTTCTTGTCAAAATGTTAAAAACAACTCTACATATAGCAATTTATTTTATGCTAATATTGACGATACTCTAAATACAAATATAACTTCTACAAATAGCGGTAAAAACTTCTCTCCACAATGGAATGCAGATGGAGATGCAGTATTTTTTCTTTCTTCAACAAAAAAAGGAAACCAAGTTTTTAGAATAAGTCTTAATGGTGAACACAAAACTCAAATTACAAAATTTGAAGGTGGCGTAAATAGTTTTAGCGTCTCTCCAAAAGGTGATAAAATTTGGTATACAAAAAGTGTAAAAGTCGAAGCTAACAAAACTGACTTATATCCTTCAATGGAAAAATCTACAGCACGCATCTACGATGATTTATTGATTCGTCACTGGGATTATTGGTTAGACGGAAGTTACCAACACGTTTTTGTTGCTGACTTAACTCCTAAAGGACTTTTTGATATTACAGACATAAACGAAGGCGAAGCTTGGGATACTCCTATGGCTCCATATTTTGATGCTTCTTCTATCACTTGGAATAATAGCGGTTCTCAAATTGCTTATACTTCTAAAAAAATTAAAGGTAAAGAATATGCTACAAGCACAAATTCTGACATCTTTGTTTTTGACATAGCAAATAAACAAACTTCAAACATCAGCGAAGGAATGCTAGGATATGACCAATACCCTACTTTCTCTGGAGATGATTCTCATATTGCTTGGTGGAGCATGGAACGTGCTGGAAATGAAGCTGATAAAAGACGTCTTTTCGTTGCAAATCTTAAAACAAACGAAAAAACATATCTTACAAAAGATTTCGATTATAACGCTGAACAATTAAATTGGGTAGGTGAAGACATTTACTTTATAGCTCCTATCGAAGCTACACATCAAGTTTGTAAAGTTTCTTCTAAAGGCAACTCTGCTGTTGAAATAATATCTAACGGACTTCATGATTTAAATCTTAAAGGTGTTACTAAAGATAATATCGTTGTTGAAAAATCTACTATAGACCACCCAACAGAGATATACACTTTAAACCGTGAAAATAAAGCTGAAACAAAAATTTCTTCTATAAATGATGATATTTTTGCACACATAAAAATGGGTGAAGTACAAAAACGTTGGGTGAAAACTTCTGACGGCAAAAACATGCTTGTTTGGGTTACTCTTCCTCCAAATTTTGATGCTTCAAAAAAATACCCTACATTATTATTCTGTGAAGGTGGACCTCAAAGTGTTGTAAGTAATGGCTGGTCATATCGTTGGAACTTCGAGCTTATGGCTTCTAACGGATATATTGTTGTTGCTCCAAACCGTCGTGGACTACCATCTTTCGGTCAAGAATGGCTTGATCAAATTTCTGGAGATTATAGCGGTCAAAACATTCAAGATTATTTGAGTGCTATTGATGATGTTGCTAAAGAACCATGGTCAGACGAAACACGTCTTGGTGCTGTAGGTGCAAGTTACGGAGGATATTCTGTATATTATCTTGCTTCTCACCACAATAAAAGATTTAAAACATTCA
Source organism: Bacteroidota bacterium (assembly GCA_015222165.1). Taxonomy (GTDB): domain Bacteria; phylum Bacteroidota; class Bacteroidia; order Bacteroidales; family Rikenellaceae; genus JADFUS01. Next base: position 12,533 of record JADFUS010000035.1, on the reverse strand, counting down.
TTTCTCACTGTGGAATGTTTAACTTCGAAAGTTTTTACGGAGGAACCGAAGAATTATGGTTTCCAAATAATGACTTAGGCGGTGCATATTGGGAAGAGGGTAAAACTATTAAACGCTCTTACGACAATTCACCAAATCGTTTCATAAGCAAATGGGATACTCCTATTATGATTGTAACAGGTATGAATGATTATCGTATTCCTTACACTCAAAGTTTAGAAGCATATACTGCAGCTCGTATGAAAGGTGTTGATGCTCGTCTTTTAGTCTTTGAAGATGAAGCTCACCAAGTGTTTAAACCACAAAATGCTCTTGTATGGCATGGAGAATTCTTCCGTTGGTTAGACAAATATTTGAAATAAAAGAACTCATTTAAATAAAAAATTCAGGAGCCTCAGAAAAAATTTGAAGCTCCTAAATTTATACTACACCAAACTTAATATGGACGAAAAGATACTGATTGAACAATCTTTGTCTGGGGATAAAACCGCTTTTAACGAACTTTTTAGAATATATAGCGCTCAAATAAAACGCTCTTTGATTCATCTTTCAAATAATGAATTTGACTCAAATGATTTACTTCAAGAAACTTTTATAAAAGCCTTTATAAACCTAAAAAGCTATAATTCCAAATACCCATTTGGAGTATGGCTTATGGCTATTGCTCGTAATACTTTTCTGGATTATGCTAGAAAAAATAAACTAAAGAATAAAATCCTAACTATTGATTCTCAAAAAGTTTCTGAGATGGAAATAGAAGATAATGACGACGCTGCACTATTAAATGAACGCAATGAAACTCTTGACGAACGTATCTTTTCTCTTGATGAAAAATACAAAATAGTCATGGAATTAAGGTATAATAAAGGTCTTAGCTATAAAGATATTGCTGAAGAATTAAATATGCCTATTTCTACTGTAAAAACTCGTATTGCACGTGGAAAAAGTAAAGTCATGGAGGACATGAAAGAAAAATAATATGGACAATCTTTTAATAGAAAAATATTTCGACAACCTTTCTGACCTACAGAAAGACCAATTTTCTCGCATGGGAGAGATATATAAAGAGTGGAATGAAAAAATCAATGTCGTTTCTCGAAAAGATATTGATAACATTTACGAACATCACATTCTTCACTCTCTAGCCATAGCAAAAATATCCCCTTTTAAAAAAGGTGATAGAGTTATGGATATTGGCTGTGGCGGAGGCTTCCCTGGAGTGCCTTTAGCTGTCATGTATCCCTATGTTGAATTTCACCTTGTAGATTCTATAGGTAAAAAAATAATTGTCGTAAATGAAGTCTGTGAAGCTCTTGGAATAAAAAACATAAAAACATATCACTCACGAGCTGAAGAAGTTTCTGTTCAAGTAGATTATGTTGTTTCTCGAGCAGTAACAAGATTAAAAGAATTTTTAGGTTGGTCATGGAAAAAAATTGTGAGCGGAGACGGTCACGGTGTAATCTACCTAAAAGGCGGAGATTTAGAAGAAGAGATAAAAGAAGGAACGTCAAAACTGAAAAAAGTGGAAAGTATTGATATTTTGCCTGTAAACGACTTTTTCAAAGAGGAGTTTTTCGACACTAAAAAAATAATTTTCATAAAAAAAGCTAAGAAATAAGAAATTATTTGATACTATAAAAATAATTATTATCTTTGCACTCGGTAAAGACAATACTTCTGTTTAAGAAAAATAAAAAATAAATATACTAAGATGAAAAGAACATTTCAACCATCACAAAGAAAAAGAAGAAACAAACATGGTTTCCGTGAAAGAATGTCAACAGCAAATGGCAGAAAAATTATAACTGCACGTAGAGCTAAAGGCAGAAAAAAACTAAGTGTATCTGATGAAACTATAGGCGCATTTTAAATTAGTTTTTTAAATATATAAGCACACCATACATTACATTATAATGTATGGTGTGCTTATTTGTGTTACATATATTTACATATTTAGGCAAATAGTTTCACTTTATAAATAAATTTATTATATTTGTAGAATATTATTAACAAATAATTAATTAAAAACTATAAAAAATCAATATTATGGACAACAAACAATCAAACACTAAACAAACAAGTAACGAACAAGCTAACAATCAATCTAACCAATCTAACAGTAACAAAGGAACATCTGGCACTAATAATGCCTATCAAAGTGCTACTAATAACCACGCTAACCAAATGAATCCAAATAATTCTAGTAGCAAAGGAAAAAAATAAAGTATAATAAAAATTCTTTATTTCACCTATAAACATTAATTCTATATAATTTATAATTATTAATTTATAAAAAATGAAACTTTAAAGAAATGAAAAAAATTTTATTACTTGGAGTGCTATGTATTTTATCTGCTTTTACTACTGTAAATGCTCAAACTTATCCTACTGTTAAATATTCAGGAGATGTTAATTTATCCTATGCAACATCAACAAATGGTGTAAAAATAAAACAAAGTAATATAAGAACAACTCACGGTATCAATATAAATGAAAATTTTTTCTTTGGTATGGGTACTGGTATAGATATGTTTGACATAAAGGAAAATAATGAACTTAAATACAGTATTCCTCTTTACGCAAACATCAAAGGATTTTTACCAATAAGTCCAAAAACTAAATTATTTTTATCACTTGATCTTGGTGAATCTTTTGGTATTGGAGATATCAATGAAGCTAAAATTGTATTTATGACACCAATGATTGGTAGTTCATTCAAAGTAGGAGAACAAAATAAAGCCATAAATTTAAGCATCGGTTATAACTATGCAAACTATCTAACTATTGAAGACGATAATGGTGATGGCGGAAATAATAATTTTATGACAAATCTTGCTGCAACATCTGGCTCTTTCATATTCAGAGTTGCTTTCCAATTCTAAAAAATCATAAACAACAAAATACCGTCCACCGAAATAACAATTTCAGTGGACGGTATTATTTTTATATATAATTACTAGCGTTTGTTTTTTGACGCCATGTAATCTCGAACTTTTGTTTCTACTTCTGTTCTTAACTCTTCGTCTTCTTTCATTATTTTCATTACAGCATCTCTTCCTTGACCTAACTTACGTTCGCCATAAGAGTACCAAGAACCGCTTTTCTTGATGATGTCTGCATCTGTTCCTATATCTATTATCTCGCCTAAAATAGAGATTCCTTGACCAAAAATAACATCAAATTCAGCTCTCTTAAATGGTGGAGCAACTTTATTTTTAACAACTTTCACTTTCGAACGAACTCCATATTGAGTATCACCATCTTTAAGATTACCCGCTTTACGAATATCAAGACGTATAGAAGCATAAAATTTCAAAGCATTACCACCAGTTGTAACTTCTGGATTACCATAAGCAATACCAATTTTTTCACGAAGCTGATTGATAAATATACAAACAGTGTTTGTTTTACTAATTGTTCCTGTCAATTTACGCAAAGCTTGAGACATAAGTCGAGCTTGAAGAGCCATTTTAGAATCACCCATATCACCCTCAATCTCCGCTTTTGGAGTAAGTGCTGCAACAGAATCAATAACGATAATATCTATAGCACTTGAACTTATTAGCTGATCTGTAATTTCTAGAGCTTGCTCGCCATTGTCGGGTTGAGATATGATAAGATTATCAACATCAACACCTAAATTTTCAGCATAAAAACGGTCAAAAGCATGTTCTGCATCTATAAACGCAGCTATACCACCAGCTTTTTGAGCTTGAGCAATAGCATGAATTGCAAGTGTAGTTTTACCTGACGATTCTGGGCCATATATCTCAATAACTCTACCTTTAGGATAACCACCCACTCCCAAAGCATCATCTAGCGTAATAGAGCCTGTAGGAATTACAGAAATATTTTCTACTGCTTGGTCTCCCATACGCATAACTGAACCTTTACCATGATCTTTTTGTATTTTACTCATAGCTGCTTCGAGCACTTTTCTCTTTTCATCAGCTATATCTGAAACGTTCTTTTTTTCTGCCATTATTTATAGTTTGTATTATTTATAAGAATCGACAATTTGTTCAAAATGTCCTTTAGTTTTTATTTTCTCGAAAATCTTTTCTATAACACCTTTTTCATCTATGATAAAAGTTGTACGAACAATTCCCATATATTTGTGTCCGAATAAAGATTTTTCTTTCCACACATCATAAGCTGTAGAAATTTCATTTTCTGTATCAGCAAAAATAGTAAATGGAAGTTGGTGCTTAGCAATAAATTTCTTGTGAGTTGTTACAGCATCAGGACTAACACCCAAAACCTCAAAACCCATTTTTTTTAATTCCGAATAGCCATCTCTAAGACTACATGCTTCGGCAGTGCAACCAGGGGTATTATCCTTGGGATAAAAATATAAAACTACCTTTTTTCCTAAAAAATCTGATAAAGAAATTTTTTCTTCATTTTGAGTAGTACCCACAAAAAGAGGGGCAATATCTCCAACTTTTAAACTATTCATAATTATAATCTTTTAATTATGTCAAAGATAGACAAATTTCATGACAAACAAATAGTGCCATAGTAAAAAAATACTATGGCACTATAAGAAAAATTAATATACTATTCGAATATTATCATTGCATATCCTTTAGAAACATTTTGACCGATTGTGACATTAATACTTTTTATCACACCGCTCTGCTCAGAAAGAATATTATTATCCATCTTCATAGCTTTAAAAAGCATAAGAGAATCTCCTTTTTCAACCTTATCGCCTACATTTACTCTCAACTCCTCGATTGTTCCAGGAATAAAAGAACAAACAGCTTTGGGATCAGCGGGTTGCCAATCTTTTTTATCGACATACTTTTTTGCTAAACTCTCAGTTTCAAAAGAACCATGAACTGTTTTTACTATTATATTTCCCATATTCTTAAAATCTTAGAATGGCACTACACCATGTTTTTTTGTTGGCTGTTCAACAACTTTATTCTTAGAAATTTCCAAAGCATGTTTTACGTAAGCAAGAGTTTCTTCTGGCTTAATTACAGCATCAACATAACCTTTTGAAGCAGCAACGTAAGGATTTGAGAATTTATCTTTATACTCTTTGATTTTTTCTTGACGCATAGCTTCTTTATCCTCGGCAGCTCTAATATCTTTCATAAAGATGATATTTGCAGCACCCTCAGGTCCCATAACAGCAATTTCAGCATTTGGCCATGCCATAACGAAATCTGCTCGTAGATGTTTAGAACTCATAGCTATATATCCACCACCGTATGCTTTTCTCAAGATAACAGTGATTTTTGGAACACTAGCTTCACTATAAGCATAAAGCAATTTTGCTCCGTGACGAATAACACCTGCATGTTCTTGATCGACACCTGGAAGATAACCCGGAAGATCTTCAAGTGTAACAATAGGGATATTGAAAGCATCGCAATAACGAACAAAACGAGCTGCTTTATCCGAAGAATCACAATCAAGAACTCCTGCCATAACAAGAGGTTGATTTGCTACAAAACCTACAGTTTCACCGTCTATACGACCAAAACCTATAACTATATTTCCAGCAAAACGCTCCATTACCTCAACGAATTCACCTTCATCAATAAGACATTTTATAACTTGACGAACATCATAAGGTTTTGATGGATCATTAGGAACAACTGTTGAAATATCTATTTTAGCAGGTTGTTTAGGAGTTTCCGATTTTGCAGATTGTTTATTATTTGCAGGAATAATATCTATAAGATCTCTGATTTGTTTAAAACAATCATTTTCACTTTCTGCATAGAAATGGGCATTTCCTGTAATCTCACTGTGCACTTTAGCACCACCTAAAGATTCACCATCTATTTTCTCTCCCAATACTGTTTCGATAACACTTGGTCCCGTAATAAACATTTTAGAAACGTTATCAACAACGAAAACGAAATCAGTAAGAGCTGGAGAATAGACTGCTCCACCAGCACAAGGACCTAAAATTACTGATATTTGAGGTATCACACCACTTGCCATAGTATTACGATAGAAAATCTCACCATAACCAGCAAGAGCACTTACACCCTCTTGAATACGAGCTCCACCTGAATCGTTTATTCCAATAAGCGGAATACGTAGTGAAAGAGCATAATCCATTATTTTAGTAATTTTCATTGCATGTTTATAACCAAGAGAACCACCCATAACAGTGAAATCTTGAGAATATATTGCAACGGGAGAACCGTTTATTTTACCAGTTCCTATAACTACACCGTCTCCAGCGAGTTCTTTTTTATCCATTCCAAATTCACGAGCTTCATGCTGTATGAACATATCATATTCGAAAAATGAATTGTCATCTAAAATTGCATCGATTCTTTGACGGGCAGTCATTTTGCCCATCTTAATCTGTTTCTGCAACGCAGCTTCGCCACCTCCTAAAGAAACTTTTTCTCTCCTACTTTGTAGTTCAGGATACTTTGATTCTTTTTGCATATTTTTATATGTTTAAAATTATTTGTGTTATTTAAAAAACAATAAAACCTGTTGGCAAAATTAAACAATTTTATTAAACGACCAACTTTTTTAAAAAAAAGAAGCTATCTCTAAAAGATAAATATTACAAAATAGTCGAAAAAGTGAACATTTTTCCAACGTATTCATTTATATCTAAAGATGTCTCTGAAATAGCGTAAATAGTGCTTCCAGAGCCAGACATCATAGCTAAAATAGCACCCTTTTTATATAAGGATTTTTTTATTTCTTCCAATAATGGATATTTTTTAAATACTGAAGTCTCAAAATCATTTTTTAGGTAATTTTTCCAATTATTAATATCCATAGTTACAATTTTTTTAATAGTTTTTTCAGGTAAAGAAGCTCTAACTCCTCGATATGCTTCTTGGGTACTAACGCTAAAATTTGGCTTAATAAGCGTAAGATGATAACCTTCCAAAGATATATCTATTGGGGACATTAAATCACCTTTTCCCTCAACTATTACAGCTTTATTCTCAATAAAAAAAGAGGTATCGCAACCCAAATGTTTTGCTATATCAAGAAGTTCTGTATTAGAAATTCCCAAACCAAAAACTTCATTTGCAGATTTAAGAACATAGGCAGCATTTGAAGAACCGCCACCCAAACCAGCTCCAAAAGGAATATTTTTTTCTATAGTCATATCTGCTCCAGAAATACCATATTGAATCATCAACATTCGGTATGCTTTAACACAAAGATTATCTTCGTTCAAACAATCGACAACAATATTTTTCTGAAAAAAATTCACCTCATTATCTTTACGAGGCACTATAGTTATAGTATCATAAAGCCCTTTCACGGGAAACATTAATGATTCTATATTGTGATAACCATCTGTTCTACGGCTTATTACATTTAGCCCTAAATTTATTTTACAGTTTGAATGAAATATATTTTCCATTTTTCGTAATAAAAAGAGTTTATTATTCCTAAAAATTATCCCCACGAATAATAATAATTATTTGTGAGGATTTATATATAAATTATTTGTTTTTTATTTTATCTGACCGAGATATTGAGCGGAAAACCATCACTACCTCACCATTATTAAGAAGCACTAAATCTGTTTCATCAAAAGCAAATTCATCTACGACAGACAAAGTTTCCATAAATTTCCGCTCTGTAAAATCGCTATCACACTCGTATTTAGATGTTCCTTTTGGAGTTAACTTTAGTCCACTTCTGTCAAAAGTATTATATGAACCAAAATATTTATTACCATTTTCTAATCCATCAAACTCTCCACTCCGAGAGTTAAAATTCAGAGTATAAATATTTTCTGTCGAAGAAAATTTCTCATTTACACCAGAAATAGATTTTACGCTCCATTGATTTTGTGTTAACATTTTCTTCGCTTTACTGTTGCTCACCCGACAAGTAGAACAACAAGAAGATAAAAATATTATAGAAGCTAGAGCTATAAAAATATATATTTTAGATTTCATCACCTTTGATTTAGATTTATTAAACTATAAGTTTTAAAAGTCAAAACCCATACGCTTACCTGTCTCTATCTTAGAATTTTCTATTTTTGTATTTACTTGATCCGCAATTATACGTCTTACAGCGTCCATTGGAGGAACATACAAGTCAAAAGATATTGTACGTGAAATTATAGTTTCAAAAACATCTATCATAATTTCTTCCGTAAATTTGTGTTGTCCAAACTCTTCAACGCCATATTTTATAGTGTTGTGTCCTTCAACAAAAAAACTTTTGTCTTTATTTATAAAAATACGTGTTATGAGATAACCCTCATCGTCCATACGATTATATTTAAAAGAGTCCGCAAGAAAATTATAAACGTTAATCACTCCACAATAAGCGTTAAACTTATCTTTTTTAACATATTCATTTTCCCATATAGAATGCTTAGGATCAAAAACGAATACATTTGTATGCATACTAAAAATAAGCATATCCCCAGCAACCTGAAGCTGTGCTACGAAAGTACCTTTATCTCTGTACTCTAATTTTATAGCACGAGCATTTAGCTCTTCGTTTATCTCCCCAGACATTTCATGAAGGACATTTTTTGTCTCCTGAAAAATATCATGAGTAATATTAAATATATGTGATTTTGTAAGACTTTTAGTCTCTAAAGTTTGAATAATATGCTTTCGCTGTTCCGTGTCCATTATTTTAAATGTTGATTACTTTCCAAATGTACGAAATGTTTTTATTTCCCCCAAGAAAAATCATTTTTAAAACCTAACAACGACATTACTCTGTTTGTTACTGTCATAGCAACATCTTCGATATTTTGAGGTTTTGAGTAAAAAGATGGAGAGGCAGGCATAATTATAGCACCCGCTTCTGAAAGGGTTTGCATATTTCGAATATGTATAATATTTAAAGGTGTCTCTCTAACTACAAAGATTATTTTTCTTCTCTCTTTAAGGATAACATCTGCTGAACGAGAAATTACATCGTCAGAAATTCCCCCAGCGATTCGTGACATCATTCCTACAGAACAAGGTATTATTATCATTACGTCGTCGCATGAAGAACCAGAAACTGTGTGAGAATAAAAATCTTTATTATTTTTTAATGTTACTTTTTCATTTTCAGGAATAAACTCACCCTCAAAATCCATAACCTCCAGCCCATTTTTAGAACATATAACCGTTATACTCTCCACAACATCTTGTTTTATAAGACATTGTATAAGCTGTCGAGCATAAATAGAACCACTCGCTCCTGTTATAGCTAAAGTAACCTTCATAATTTATAATATTATAGATTCACAAGAGTACCCTTTTTTCTTAAAATCTTCGAGAACTCTAGGCAAAGCATATTTCATATTTCGTGATGCCTTTATAGAATCATGGAAAACAACTATCGAGCCTCCTTTATAATTATCGACAACATTTTTAACACATTGGCGAGGAGTTACAACATTAGAATAATCGGCGCTTAAAGTGTCCCACATAATTATGTTATAACGTTCCGAAACTCTTCGAGCCTGAGCGACTGTTATTCGTGCATAAGGGGGACGAAAAATATTTGAGCCTATTAGGTCATTTGCCATATCAACATCTTGCATATAACTTCCCGCATCAAACCCCCAACCTTTCAAATGGCTGTAAGTATGGTTTGCCACAACGTGACCTCTACGTATTATTTCGTTATATTGCACATTATATTGCTCCACATTTTTTCCTAAACAGAAAAAAGTAGCTTTAGCATTATATTTATCTAGAGTATCTAATATCCAATAAGTTATCTCTTCTGTTGGACCATCATCAAAAGTAAGGAACACTTTTTTACTGTTTGCTTCAGAATTAAAACTCCATATCATAGTCGGATATAAATGTTTTATAAACCGCTTGACAAATTTGGGTGGGTGAATATTCATCGTTCGTTTATTAAGAAATTCGACACAAAGATAATAATATTTTTTAAACAGAAAATTTTTATTATCTTTGTACATTATTATACCCCTATTTTTAACATTCTATGGATAACTCAAGATACGCACAAAGAGGGGCATCTGCAGGGAAAGAAGATGTCCATAATGCAATAAAAAATATTGATAAAGGAATTTTTCCAAAAGCATTTTGTAAAGTCGTTCCAGACATTTTTACTGGCGACGAAGACTATTGTCTTGTCATGCACGCAGACGGTGCAGGCACAAAATCTTCTTTGGCATATTCATATTGGAAAGAGACAGGAGATTTAAGCGTTTGGAAAGGCGTTGCTCAAGATGCTGTTGTCATGAACACTGACGACCTTCTTTGCATCGGTGCTACAGACAATATCATTCTTTCTTCAACCATAGGACGTAACAAACGTCAAATTCCTGGAGAAGTAATCGCAGAAATCATCAATGGCACAGAAGAATTTCTTCAAGAGATGCGTGACCTTGGTGTTGGCATATACTCTACAGGAGGTGAAACTGCTGATGTTGGAGATTTGGTACGTACTATTATTGTGGACAGCACAGTCACAGCACGTATGAAAAGAGAAGACGTTATAAATAATGCAAATATTTCTGACGGAAGTGTTATCGTAGGTCTAAGTTCTTTCGGACAATCGACTTATGAAAAACGATATAACGGAGGCATGGGAAGCAACGGATTAACTTCTGCTCGCCATGATGTTTTCGCTAAAATCGTAGGAAATAAATTCCCAGAAAGCTATGACAGCAATATGCCCGAAGAGCTTTGTTACAGTGGTTCTTACTCTTTGACATACAAAATCGAAGGCACAGGACTTACAGCTGGGGAACTTGTTCTTTCACCAACACGAACATATGCACCTATCATCACAAAAATACTTAAAGAGTGTCGCAGTGGTATTGAAGGTATGATACATTGCACTGGAGGAGCTCAAACAAAGATTCTTCATTTCGCAGGAGATATACACGTCATCAAAGATAACATGTTCGCTACTCCACCACTTTTTGATATTATTCAAAAAGAGAGTGGCACACCATGGGAAGAGATGTACAAAGTCTTTAACATGGGACATCGCATGGAAATATATGTAAAACCAGAAACTGCTGAAGAGATAATTTCTATATCTAAATCTTTTGGCGTTGATGCACAAATCATTGGTAGAGTTGAAAAATCTGACGCTCCACGACTTACTATAGAATCACCATACGGAACATTTAAATATTCAAAATAAATTACCATTTCATATAAATATATAAGGAGATAACATTTTCATGTTATCTCCTCTTTTTGCTATTAATATTATTTAAAATAAACTTATTATATGCTATTTAAATTTTAGATCAAAAAAAACAGCTAAATAATATATTATTTAGCTGTTTTTTTTGATCTAATTATTATTTAACAAAAGATGTTCCCGCATCTTTTTGATAAACAGAATCATTCTCCTCAAAAGCTGGCCATACTAATATTTCTGATATTCCCGGAAGACCTATACATTCAAATTCTTGTAATTTATCATTTCTCCTTAAATCTAATTTTTCTGCTGTCTCAGAAGGTCCTGAATCTCTTAATCCATCACAATTCGAACATTTAAGAACTATTAAAGCTACATTATTTTTTAAATTAAGAGAACGTATTCTTGTTCCTGAACATTCAAGATTCGCTAATAATAGATTCGATTCTAAATTTAATTCTCCAATTTCAGATTCTGTACATGAAAGATGTTTCAATTTTACATTATAAGCTAAATCAATATTCTCTATTGGTGTATTACCAATACCTAAGTCAGTCAATTTGAGATTTCCACTTAAGTCAAGTACACTTATATTTGTTCCTGAACATTCAAGACCTAACAATTCATCATTACTATTTAAATTTATTTCATTAAGCTGTGGATTCACATTACAATTTAAATTCGTTAACTTTAAATTAAAACTAACATCTAAAGTTTTTAATCTATTTTGAGCACAAATAAACGTATCTAAATCAGGATTTCCTTCAATATTTATACTTTCCAAAATGTTATTTGCACAAACAAAATTAATTAATTTGATATTATTCGAAACATTAATAGATGACAAATTATTTGTAAAACATGATATATTTTCTAATAAAGTATTATTAGAAAAATCAAGAGAACCGTTAATATTATTTTTATTACATGATATTGTTGTAATATTAGTAAAATATTGAATTCCATCAAGTGAAGTTATCCCTACACCGTCAACATTAATCTCTCCAGTGTAATCTTTAGCTTCACTTTTAGAAATTTCATTATCACCACTAACATCAATTCCATGATATTTATTTAACAATACTTCTCTAAATACATCATCTTGGAAATGTATAATAGCATTATCATCTTCTGTAACAGTAACTTCGCAAGTAGCTGTAGCCAAACTTGTTACTCCATCTTTAGCTGTTACTGTAATTGTAGCTGTACCCTCAGTAGTTGCGTTAGCAGTAACTACTCCGTTAGCAACAGTTGCTATATTTACATCACTACTTACCCATTCATAAGTAACACCTGCATTTGAAGGAATAAGATTTGGTATTAAAGTTTCTGATTCTCCAATATTAATAGTTGCGTCTTTAAGCTCAAGAGTCGATAAAACTTCAGGAATTTCAGCTTCCCAATCGCTAACATTTGTGTCGAATTCC
>JADFUS010000034.1 GCA_015222165.1 Bacteroidota bacterium | reverse complement strand
CTGAGACATTCTTTTCTGTAGAAAAGAAGCAAAAAACTTTTAAAGAGAAACTATCGTTTCTCTTTGGGAAGAGCGGTTTTGTGCTTTTTAGGTGGCTTAATGTCAGTGTCGATATTCATTCTTTTTTAAATAGTACGAGTGATTACAGCTCTGCGAGCTGTTGCCGATTAAAGAAATTGCATGCAATTTCTCCTTAATCATAATCGGCTGGGCTTCGCAATTCCTTGCTTTCAGCTACTTTTTGCTTCGCCTTTTATTACGCTTCGCTAAGACATTCTTTTCTGTAGAAAAGAAGCAAAAAACTTTTGGCGAGAAATTTCATTTCTCTTTAGGAAGAGCGTTTTTGTGCTATGTAGGTGTTGACGTCAGTGGGGAATATTGCGTGCGTTTTAATATATTACTAGTTATTTACAACTTTACCATAAAACACAAATAAGGTGACCCCAAACTGGAATCACCTTATTATTATATATTATAGATTAATTATCTACGTCTTGAACCACTGTTAGATGTTCTGCGAACTTCTCTGAATGGATTGTCATCACGACGTGGTGCTGATCTGAAAGAGCCTCCTCTTTCACCACCTCCACGGTTTTCTCCGCCACGGCTATCACTTCCACTTCTGTCGTCTCTACGTTGACCACCGAAACTTCCGCCACTACTACGACGTTCTCCACCAAAACCACCTCGGCTTCCGCCACGGCTATCACTTCCACCACTTCGGCGATCTCCACCTCCACGACGTCCACCATAACCTCCACGGTCTCCACCACGGCTACCACCTCTGTCTCCGCCACGGCTTCCACCACGACTTCCACCTCTACTGCCACCATCGCCTCTTTCTTTGGCAATTTCAGCAAGTGGTCTACCAGTACATTCTACGTTCAATGCACGAGTAACTTTTTCTGCTTCCTCGTAAGGAACAGTAATAAAAGAGAACTCTTCAAGAACTTTAACATCGTCCATTTTAGAACCAAAAAGACCACTTTGTTCTTCAACCATCTCAACTAATGAACGTGGAGAAAAACCGTCTCTCTTACCTTTGGCAATAAAAATACGTGCTGTACCTTTTTTATCAACAGAGAACTTACGTATCTCTGAGTATGTGTTTTCATCAAGATCACTTTTAAAAGCCATCTTTAGAAGAGCAGCAACAGCTTCCTTAGGATCATAAGAACCTATAATTTCTTCAGCCATTTCTGAATAATCGTTATATAATTTAGCTTCTATAGCTTCCTTAACATCAACGATAATGTTTTTCTTCTTTGTAACGATAACATCTTTAACACTTGGAACTTCTTCTTTACGAATTTCAGCTTTAACCTGACGTTTCATATAGGTAAACTGTCTAAACTCAGCATTTGAGATAAACGTAATAGCTGTACCTTGATTACCTGCACGACCTGTACGACCGATACGGTGAACGTAAGATTCTGAATCTTGAGGTAAAGAGTAGTTTATAACGTGTGAAAGATTATTTACATCAATACCACGAGCAGCAACATCTGTTGCACAAAGGATATTGATTTTTTTATGCTTAAACTTATTAAGTATTTTCTCACGTAAAGATTGCGAAACGTCTCCGTGAAGACCTTCTGCAGCATAACCTCTTTCAGAAAGTTTTACAACCAACTGATCAACAAAATTCTTTGTACGACAGAAAATGATAGCATAGAAATCATTTTCAATATCGATAATACGTGTCAAAGCGTCAAACTTGTCGCCCTCACGTACCTCAAAATAAATTTGGTCGGTAAGATCCGATGTCAACATAGTGTTTTCCACTTTGATGATTTTGACATCGTTCATAAAACGTTTCGATAAATCTGCTATACGGTTTGGCATAGTAGCAGAAAATAACATGATACGTCTATCTTCGTTACATTTACTTAAAATTTCCTCAACGTCATCAATGAAACCCATATTAAGCATTTCATCGGCTTCGTCAAGAATAAGCCATTTGATTTGACCTAGTTTTAACGTTCCTCTTTTTAAATGGTCAAGAACACGACCTGGTGTACCTACAACTATGTCAACGCCTTTTTTCAATCTGCGAAGTTGCTCCGTCATAGAAGCACCACCATAAATTGTAGTAATTGATAATGAATTATCTTTATAAGAGATAAGTTCATCTGTAACTTGCAGGGCTAATTCACGGGTTGGAGCAAGTATAATTGCTTGAATATAACCTTGGTTAGGTTCAATTTGCTCTATTATTGGCAGGCCAAATGCTGCTGTCTTCCCGGTACCTGTTTGTGCTTGCGCTATAATATCGTTCTTGTTAGCAAGGAGAACAGGGATTGTCAATTCTTGGATTGATGAAGGTTTTTCGAACCCTTTGGCTCGGATGGCTTTTAAAGTCTTTTCTGTAAGACCTAAAGCCTTGAATTCTTCTAATTCTGTCATTAAAATGTGTGTAATTTAGCCACAAAGATAATCAACTTTTTATAGAAAACAACATTTATTTTTCTTCTACAGAGGATATTGTGTCAGAAACGCGTGTGTATCGGTCTATCCCGAATTTTAATTCTTTTGAAATATAATCCCAACGCCAAAAAATTCCGAACAGCATAATAATCATCAATATCAACATGACGATAACACTTTGTTTACTTTCCTTAGTTAATTTTTTCATAGTTTATCCTAAAATTATAAATACCAATGATATAAGCATTATTCCTGAAATAATACCGAAAGTTGCAAGATGATAGTTTCCATGTGCTCGTGCTGCGGGCATAAGTTCATCTATACAAATGTAAACCATAACACCTGCGACAATTGCAAGAAGAGAAGATATCACCATAGGCGAGAAAAAAGGCATCATAAATAAATATGCCATCATCGCCGCAACGGGAGAGACTAATCCCGACAAAAGAGCAATTCCCACAGCTTTTAATTTATTATTTTTCGCAAGATATATTGGCATAGCAATAGCAACTCCAATAGGGAGATTGTGAAGAACAATAGCTATTGCGACCATAACTCCTAGACTTCTGTTTGTCATAAGCGTTGTGAACGTAGCTATACCCTCAGGGATATTATGAATAGCTATAGCAACAGCAATACCCATTCCAGCTCTATATAGTCCTTTACTTTTGTCACCCTCGCTCTCAGGAATACTCGCCACACTATTTGGGTGATGGTGAGCATGAGCAGGCAAAAGCCTATCTACACCTATCATTAATAGTAATCCTAATACAAAGAGAACCAATGTGCGTGTCATAGCAAGATGTTCGTCGCCACAGATTTCTGTAAACGAATCTAAAACGGAAGGTATGACTCCCATAAATGAGATCATCAACATAGCACCCGCCGATAAACCCATAGTATACGTTATAAATTTATTATTTTCTTTCTTAACAAAAAATATAATCATCGCACCAAGCCCCATTGTAAGACCTGTTAATGTTGTTACCAATATGGCAAATAATGTGTCATTCATAGTTATTTCCTCAATTTAATATTATCAATATGTCTATTATTATCTCTCTCTGTTTTCTTTTTGAAATTACGCTCCACGGCTTCCTCCAGATTTACGCCCGTTTGATTTGCTATGGCCGTAACCACCCACAAAACATCGGCAAGCTCGTCAGCAAGAGAAACATCTTCCTCGCCTTTCTTAAAAGATTGCTCACCATAACGACGTGCCATAACACGAGCTACCTCCCCCACTTCTTCTGTGAGTATTGCCATATTTGTAAGTTCATCAAAATATCGCACTCCGTACTTTTTTATCCACTCATCAACGGATTTTTGCAACTCTTTAATTTCCATTTTAGTACTCTTTATTTTTAGAATCTATCCATATCGTCACGGGTCCATCGTTAAGAAGGCTAACTTTCATGTCGGCACCAAATTTTCCATGCTGAACTGGCTTCTCAATAACTTTTTCTATTTCCTCTATAAAACTTTCATAAAGAGGAATAGATATTTCGGGACGACCTGCACGAATATAAGAGGGTCTACTTCCTTTTTTTGTTGATGCAAGAAGAGTAAACTGGCTTACAACGAGAATTTCGCCACAAATATCCTGAACTGAAATATTCATAACCCCGTTTTCGTCGTCAAAGATACGCAATTTTGCGATTTTATGAACAAGATATTTTATATCTTCTAAAGAATCATCTTCCACAACCCCCAAAAATAATAATAAACCGTTATTTATTTTTGCTATTTCTTCATTTTCCACCGTCACAAGAGCCTTTTTCACCCTCTGAACAAGAATTCTCATTTATTTAATAATTTGATTTTCAAAAGCTTAAAAAAAAGTTTGTATTTTTTTCACTTAAATATTTGTAAAGATAATAATTTTATCCTATCTTTGCAACGCTAAAGAGAAGTAATGATGGCATTCGAAAGAAAGCTAGTAAAGAATTTAACGTTCGTCTTCTTCTTAGCTGATGTAGGGCCTATAGCTCAGTTGGTTAGTAGCACCTGACTCATAATCAGGGGGTCCCAGGTTCAAGCCCTGGTGGGCCCACTACATTTTAAAGAGGTGAAAGTCATTGACTTACACCTCTTTTTTTGCTTTATACTTTCATATATTAGAGCATCTCAAGAACGAAAACTGTGCAAATATCTGTGCAAATCTGTGTTTTTATGTCCTTTTCTGATTACTTTTGTGCAAATTATGTGCAAATAAAAAAATAACAATCCTCACTATTCTTTTTTTAATCTTCTTTTTTTCAAATATTTTTATTATTTTACAACATAATTATAAATAAACTATTAAAATATGAAAATTAAAATTGGAGCTGACGAATTAATTCTTTGGCTAAGAAAAAACAACATTGCAAAAGAGACCCCTAATGATGAAATTAACGGATTAGGAATTAAAATTTTTAAAATCATAGAAAATCTTAACGGTGCAAAAATTGAAAGTAGCCAACCTTGTGTTTGGTCTACAAAAGATAACTCTATAACAGAAAAATATAACCTCCCTAAAACTTCTGCACAATATGAAATAGAAACAAACAAGCTACCCGAACTATACGAAAAGCTTTCTAATTTATAATATAAAGGTTGTTTTCTGAAAATCACATCAGAAAACAACCTTTAATCAAGTAAAAAGATATTGTTTTTTACTTGGAATATTTTTTAATTGCAGTAACTATACTTTCAGTATTCCATCTAACTGTTTCAATTGCTCTTTCACTAACCACAGAAGATACTCTTTCTTGCCCCCATGGAACAACTCCAATAACTTTTATTTTTAAATCATTTGCTGTATCCAACTCCCACTGCATCCATTCACTATATGAACCATAAACCCCTGCTACACCTAACACAATATCTGAATTTAATATTTTTTGTCTTAATTTACTACGAATATAACACGAATTATCTGAATTTATAGGACAATCTGGCGTCACTTCTTCAAAATCTACATTAAAATAGCCACGATCTTGTAACATTTCTCTTAGCCTTATTAAATCATTAATGTGCGACCATGAATGACTTATAAATACCTTATACTCTTTTGCCATAATTATTTATTAATTTTTAAATATTCATTAATATATTTTTTACTTTTATTAAATGTTTCTATTTCCCATATTATTGGATTTTCTTTCAAAAATAATTTTTCATTATCTTCAGCTTCACTTTGTTTTCCTATTGCTAAATAGCAATTAGAAAGAGTAGCATACTTCCACTTAACATCATTTGGTTGTTCTTCTTTAAGACTATCTAATAAAATAAGAATAATCTCTTCTCTAATCATTTTTGCATTATATTCATAAAATATTTTCTGTTCCCCTTTCTTTAATAATGATTTTTGTTCACAACAAAAAGCATAATTTTCGCCAGTATAATAATCTTCATGCAAATTCCATCCTTTTTTATAAAATTTTAATGCTTCATTCAAATAACTTTCATCTTTTACTTCCTCCCATAATCCCTTATTTATAGCTCCCGTAATACCTAATGTTTCAGTATCTGTAGATTCTGAAATAGATTCAATAATTTTTAAAGCATCTGTTAATGCTTTACATTTTGTAGGTTTTCCACTTTTATATCGACAAAAAGCTTGCTGTTGGATATAATATATTTCATTTTTAACTTTTTCGCTCAATTTTTTCCAAATACATTCAGCCTCTGAAAATTTTTTTTCTTGTTTATATTTTTTAGCTCTTTCTGTTAATGAATAAATTGTATCTTCATTATCCTTCAAGCCACCTATAATATTATTTAACTCTTCCTCTGTCAAATTAGGCTCTACTAAATTTGGAATATGAGAATATCATGGACTATCAACATCAGGATATAAAACGACTTTATTTAATAATCTCTTTAATTCTATAATTTTATTATTTGCTTCAATATTAGAGATTTCATTTCCCAAATAACTATAACTAAGCATTCTAACATGACTAATATCAAAAGGATTATTAACAACACCTTCTTTAATTATTATTGTAGCATACTTTTTCATTGAATGACGAACTCCAAGTTCATACATTGCATTTGGATTATAAGTAGAAATATCTGCAATTACAATATCAGCACTATAAAGCAAAGCATACATACTACGATCAATTATTCCCGATTCTGTAATTTCATCTGCTCTTATACACCTACAATTACATGCTTCAACAGCTGGACGAATTATTTTTTTATACGATTCATCTAAATCTATTGTACGATTTGTTTCTGGATCTTTCTTTTTACCAAAACCCATTATTACAAAACAAATTTTTTTATTTTTATTATTTGACATATCTTTTTATTTAGGGTAAACTTTTATTTTATCAGCAATTGGCTCATCTCTTTTATCAAAAGCCATATCTATATACACATTAGGAGTATTTATAAAATCATCCCATTTAACTAAAACACAATACTTATCATCAAAAGACCATGAACATTTAGTAGTTGGAAAATGATAATTATATGAAAACTCCTTTATTACTGTTGAATCATTTATTTTAACAATTCGATGTTTTTTTCCACATACAGAACAAATTTCTTCTCCTTTATAAATATCATCATACATCATAGGCAATACAATTCCCAAAATTCCATTTCTTGTATTATTTTCTCCATTATATAAAGAAGCTTGCATCTCTTTTTTTATAAATTTCTGCTCATACTCTCCTCTATTTTCATCACTAAAATTACCAATTAAAAAAAGAGTAACAGTCGAATCAGCTAAATAATCTTCTCTAATTTTTCTCATTATATAATCGACATCATCAGATCCAATAGGATCATTTAATGACTTATCTATAATATCTATGTCTGACATATTTTGAATTTCTTCTTTATACCCAACATCTTCTGTTTTAAATGAAATGTAACATTTATGTACCATAATGATTTTCTGTTTAATCGTTTTCTCAAAGATATAAACATTTAATGTATTTATTATAATTTTCAAGTATTATATTTAGCTATAGTTGTATTAAAATATCCAATAATACTGAAAATCAGTAATTTCTAGGGCTTTAATTGCATAAAAAAACTAAGAGGAGAATAAGTAAAAAAACGTGGGGTGATATAAAGAGAACTGAGTATTCTGATTTTTTTGCTATATTTGTTTAAAATTTAAATTATGCGAAACCTTAAAAAAACTAAATTTAATAAGTTAAAAATCATTCCTATTGCTGTGTTCTTTTTAACTTTTGCTTTTTTTAATTATGACGATACTTCTTTCGAAAATAATTTTAACCAGTATTTATTATTGGGAACTTCTATTATAACATACATTGCTATATCGTTTCTTAAAGAATCATTTTTTCTCCAAGCATTAGCATCAAAGGTTATACTTTTCGTCACAACTACATTATTGATATTCGGGATAATAAATGAATATAACTCACCAACAGCGAACAAACAATGGATTTATATGTTTGTCTTTTCTGGAGTGCTAATTATAATTTCGCAATATTTAACAATAAAGAAACCTTATCTTTATCGATAGTAATCCACAGCCAACGGAAAATAATTCGAAAAATAACTCCTTAGAAAATTCATTAAAATTAAAAATAATATATTAACAATAAATAATCATAAAAAAATATAAAATATATAGCTAGATTATAATTACACCATCATCAACATTTTGAAATTTATACGTACTCAACTTAATTATTAAATATAACAAAATAAGGATATCCGTAAATGAATAGTCACCTAAATCCATAAGACCATGTGCTACTCTATTTCTCAAATTTCTTCCTTTTAAAGTAAGTACATATTTTAACATTAAACGATCCTCTTCTTTAAAACCAGTAGGATTCTCTGGAGTGTCTTTCAAATCACTTAACAAATCATCTAGTAATTTTTCCATTACCAATTTCGCACTTCCTTTATCTCTTGTTTTAAATGTGGCAATATTAAGCTTTTCGCAAATAAAACGAAGTATAGTTTCCATTTTTAGCGTCAGAGTATCTATTACAATAATATAATCAAAATTATTATTTTTTGGATCCAAAAAATAATAATCCAATTCTTCAAAAAATTTCTTTAACCCTGGCTTTATTACATCTAATATATATAATTCTTTTTTTTCACCATTATATGTATGAATAATAGGTTCATTATACCATGTGCCTTCCATATAAAAAATTACATTTTGATAAGTAAATTTTTTAGCCTTATATGATTCAATAATATATTCATTTAATAAACTAATACCTGTTTGGAAATACATATCGAAACTTTTCCAAAAAAACATCTCTTTAATTTCTTTTTCTGAACTATATTCAGCAATAGTATTTCCGAATTCATCCAATATATTTGTAGTAAATAATGATTCTATGATACCTTTTTCCCTTGCATAATCTGCCTTTGCTTGAATTTTATCTATACAATTAAAATGCTTAAATAAAGCTATATTTGTTATAATACTTGTATTATTAGATGATTCGACTAAGTATCTAATCTTTTTAGTACAATAATTAATATAATCTTCTGAAAATTCAAAAACTTCTACATTATTCATCCTAATAAGTTGACGAATAGCTGTATATCTAGCTTCGAGCTCAACTATTTTTTCTTTTATATTTAAACTTTTATAAATACGTAACGCTGTTTCTGTATCTTTTAAACAAATGAAAGGTTCAGAATCCTCTAAAGCCATTTTTTCATATAATTTAGCTTTATAACATAATAAATGTTGAGAATCAAAATTACTTTTTTGTTGAATAATAATACATGCATCAACAATATAAATAGCTCCCATTATATATGTT
>JADFUS010000008.1 GCA_015222165.1 Bacteroidota bacterium | reverse complement strand
GTATATTTATGTATAAAAATTCTACTTGTTGTTTTCCTCTTTAATATAATTTTCTAATGCCATAGTCATAGAAGGTGTTTCTGGTGATGGTGCAAGTATATCTACTTTCAAACCAAGATCAGATGCAGCTTTTAGAGTAGTCGAACCAAAAGTTGCAATTTTAGTTTCTTCCTGAACAAAATCAGGGAAGTTTGCAAATAACGATTGAATACCTGAAGGACTGAAGAATACCAAGATGTCATAAAATACATCATCAAGATCAGACAAATCACTATGAACTGTTTTAAAGAAAATACCTCTAGTCCAATTTAGCTTTGCAGCATCTAACTCTTTCTTGTAATTCGCTTTTAGAACATCAGAAGAAGGAAGTAAATACTTCTCACTTTTATGCTTCTTCAACACTTTGCTCAAATCTTCAAAAGATCTTACACCAACATAAACTTTACGCTTACGGTATACTATGTATTTTTGTAGATAAAATGCAACAGCTTCAGATTGGCAGAAGTATTTCATTGAATCAGGCACCGTAAATCTCATTTCTTCAGCTACTCTGAAAAAGTGATCCACTGCATGTCTGCTCGTTAAAATTACAGCTGTAAAATTGTTTAAATCAACCTTTTGTTTTCTCACTTCAGATGCGTCTACACCTTCTACATGAATAAAAGGTCTAAAATCAACTTTCACTTTTTGCTTTTCAGCAAGGTCGAAGTAAGGCGACGATTCGGTTTTAGGTTCCGGTTGAGAAACCAAGATAGTTTTTACTTTCATCAGTTTACATTACATTTATTAATGTTCTGATGGCACTTCTGATATAATACCCATGGTAAAGTATTTAATATATCTTAGATGAAAAAAACACCTAATCGAAACACCAAAATTTATTTGCTCCTAGAAGCCATGAAAATCATTATTTACAATAATAAATACAAACTTTATAAATATTATAGTAGGTAATATTTCCAGTGTGCAAAGGTATAAAAATATATATAAAAAAGGGTATTGTTTCTTAGCTATTATTAATTGAGTCGAATAAAGATACTGAACAGCCAAAAGTGCAATAAATACTGACAATAAGATAGTTAAGGTAAAAGGTTTGTCTAGTCCAGAATATTGATGAATCATTAAAAATGGAAGTAAAACTATAGATGAGAAGCTCCTAATAGTTAATTTGAAAAATGAAAACTGTCTTGCAGTTTTTGATACTGAAAGAATAATATTAATCACAAAACGTAAGACTATTTTCATTAAATAAAAAAGAAATAATGCTACAATTATTAATGAAAAAAGCTCTAAATTATAACTATCAAATAATTCAACATAGTACCCTTTAACTATAAAATATAGAGTTAAACTTATGGTTAACAGGTTTATAGGGAAGAAGATTAAATTAAAAGTACTAGTAATAAGAGGGGTGTCTTTTAAATAAAAAGACAGATACTTCCTGTTGAATATTCCAGAAATTAATAATGTGAAACGTCTATGAAACAACAACTTATTAAGAACCAACAAAACAAAAATAGAAATAAACGTGAGGTTTATCCAATCGTTGCTACCCATATTTATCAGTAAAAGTTGGCTATACATTAACATAATTATTTTGAAAGACAAATATACATCGCATACAAAAAATATTTATGCTAGTAATCAAAAAGATATACACAATAATTCATCAAAACATTAACATTTATGTTTTAAACTGTAAAAATTAACCATAAATAAAAAACCGAATCAAAACATAGAGGACATCAAATATTTATATATTCGCAATATGATACTAGTTACAGGAGGCACAGGATTACTAGGTTCACACCTATTATATCAGTTGTTGCAAACAGAAAAAATCATTAGAGTACTTTATAGAAATGATGACAAACTGAATAATGTTAAGTCGGTATTCTCTTATTACTCAAATGATTCCGATATGCTTTTCGACAGAATCGAATGGGTAAAAGGAGACATTCTAAATCTACCATCTTTAGATCTTGCTTTTAAAAACATAACCACTGTTTACCATTCTGCTGCTATGGTTGCTTTTGATAGGGGTAGCGATATATTAATGAACAAAGTAAATATTGAAGGAACAGCAAACATTGTAAACTTATGTTTATCTAACAATGTTCAGAAGCTATGTCATGTAAGTTCGATAGCTTCAATATCAAAACCTATAGATGGATCGGAAGCTACAGAAGAAGATTATTGGAATCCAGATGCGTTAAATAGCGGGTATGCCATTTCTAAAAATGGAGCCGAGATGGAAGTATGGCGAGGTATAGAAGAAGGTTTAAATGCCATTATTGTAAATCCTTCTATAATTATTGGTCCTGGATTCTGGGACAATAGTTCAGGGAAACTATTTACTACTGTTAATAATGGGATTAAATTCTATACCGATGGCGGGACTGGATTTGTTGGAGTAAACGATGTATCTAAAACAATGATACAATTGATGAAATCTGATATTGTAAATGAAAGGTTCATCATTAATTCCGAAAATCTTTCGTATAAAAAAATATTTTCTACAATAGCACTAAGTTTAGGCTTGAAACCTCCAACAATAAAAACTAAAAAATGGATGCTCTCTTTGGCATGGAGGTTAGATGTGTTAAAAGTAGTTTTGTTTGGTGCTAAACAAAGGTTGAACAAAGACTCCGCTAGAAGTGCAAGAACTACAAGTAAGTTCAGTAATGAAAAAATAAAAAAGGCTGTAGGTTTGTCATTTAAACCTATTGATGAAATTATTGAGGATACTTCAAAATTGTTCATTGCTGATAAAGGATAATAAATTAAATTCTTCTTTTATCCCTCAGATTTAACCAAAATTATACATAGATATTTTTATTAATTTCTCCTTTCAAATAAAAATAGGTATCAGTACTTTTGCCAAAAATTTATTAACTCAACAAATAATCTCTTTTGAAGATAATTGTTTATACTGATGGCTCTGCATTGGGGAATCCTGGACCTGGAGGTTACGGTGCCATCTTAGAAACTGCTGACAAAAAGCATAAAAAAGAACTTGCACAAGGTTATAGAAAAACCACTAATAACCGCATGGAACTTTTGGCCGTAATAGCTGCTCTTGAAACTCTTAAAGGCACTTCGGATGTTTTGGTTTGGTCGGATTCTAAATATGTAGTGGACTCTATAGAAAAAGGATGGGTTTACGGTTGGGAGAAAAAAAACTTTAACAACAGAGTTAATGCTGATTTATGGAAACGTTTCCTAGAAATTTACCGCAAACACAGTGTAAAATTTAAATGGATAAAAGGACATGCTGGACATCCTGGGAATGAAAGAGCAGATAAACTTGCTGTTATGGCCGCAAACTCAAAAAACTTATTAATTGATCAGGGCTACGAAGATGTCAACTAATGTATCAACCATAAAGTATAATTGCTGTATCAATGCAACAGTATAAATTTACAACTACATACATTTCAAAAAAAAATCACACAAAATTAAATATCAAAAATGAAAACTAAACAAGAAATTGTACAGCCATTTGTTCAAAAGGCCGAACACATAAATCCTTTTCAATTACAGGATCTTATAAAAGAAAATTCAGATATAATAATTATCGACTTACGTAGCGATACTGAATTTAATGCGGGTCATATACGAGGAGCAATAAATATGAACAGAGGTTATGTAGAAACTTCGCTAGCCGAAAGAATACCAAGTATTACTGATGACACAAAAATTATACTTTATTGTATAGGTGGAGGAATTAGCTCGATGACACAAATGGCTCTTAAGGAATACGGGTATAAAAATGTTTTAGACATTTCGGGAGGATTAAATAACTATGTAGACAAAGGCTTTTCTTTATTCAATATTCTTGGAGAGTTTAAATTCGAAAAGTTTGGGTCAATAGAATAATCGTTCAAAATCCCGCAACTATTTTTTTTGACCAAAATCATTAAGTAAGACTTAAGATGTTAAGTATCAAATACCTATATTTAATATTGTAAATTTACATTACAGAGATAAGAATAATCTATACATTAGTAATTAAATACTTATAGTTTAGACTTTTTTTTGTAAGCAATAATTTAAAACATAATTATTTAGTTATGCACGAAGCACTTTCCGACGCACTGTTATTCCATAGATTACAGTTTGCGTTCACAATTACGTTTCACTACCTGTTCCCGCAGCTAACAATGGGATTATCTTTGATAATAGTTTTCTTAAAGGCACTACACCTTAAAACAAATGATGAAAAGTACAATTTAGCAGCAAAGTTTTGGGCTAAAATATTTGCCGTTAATTTTGTAATGGGAGTTGTAACCGGTATTCCAATGGAATTTCAGTTCGGTACAAACTGGTCTAGATTTTCTGAGTTAACAGGAAATGTAATAGGACAAACTTTAGCTATGGAAGGGATGTTTTCATTCTTCTTAGAATCTAGTTTCCTTGGAATATTTCTTTTTGGCGAAAAAATAGTTGGTAAGAAACTTCACTTCCTATCTGCATTTTTAGTTTTTCTTGGTTCTTGGCTAAGTGGTCTATTTATAATTGCAACTCACTCGTGGATGCAAAACCCTGTAGGATTTGAAATATTAGAAAATGGAAAATTTGTACTTACTGAGTTTTCAGCTCTATTCACTAATCCTTGGTTAATTCCATCTTATTTACACAATCAAATGGCATCGTTGCTAACTACATCTTTTGTTGTAGCAGCAGTTGGAGCATATTATTTATTGAAAAAGGAACACAGAAACTTCGGTAAGCTTTACGTTAAAATGGGTGTGAATTTCGGACTATTTGCAAGTTTAATGTTAGCAGTGCCTACAGGCGATTGGTTAGCAAAGCAAGTAGCAGAACACCAACCTGTAACTTTAGCTGCAATGGAGGGCTTATTTGACTCTGTAGAAGGTGCACCAATTGTACTTATTGGTCAACCAAATATGTTGCACCAAACTTTAGATAACAAAATAGAAGTTCCTAATGTTTTAAGTTTCCTTACTTACGAAAGATGGGATGCAGAAATAAAAGGACTAAATGATTTTCCGAAAGAAGATTGGCCTACAAGTATACCAGGTCTTTACTATGCCTACCACATGATGGTTGGGCTAGGAACAATTTTTATTCTGATAATGGTTATTGGAACTTTCTTCCTTTGGCAAAGAAAACTATACAGTCGTAGATGGTATATGTGGATATTGATGTTCGCATTTCCTTTCCCATATATTGCAAACTTAACTGGATGGTATACATCAGAACTTGGCCGTCAGCCTTGGTTGGTTTACAACTTACTTAGAACAAATCAAGGATTCTCTGAAACAGTATCGGCAGGTAATGCCTTATTTACTTTACTTGGATTTATTGGACTTTACATTTTACTTGGGCTATTGTTTTTAGGACTAGTAGGAAAGATAATTTACCAAGGGCCAGATAAAATTAACCTTAACAACGCCGAATAATCATGGAAATATTTTGGGCAGTAGTAGTCGTAGCAATGTTAACCATTTTCGTGATTTTAGATGGTTTCGATTTTGGAGTAGGCAT
>JADFUS010000033.1 GCA_015222165.1 Bacteroidota bacterium | reverse complement strand
TAAAACAAGCTATAAAATAATTAATAGCTTTCTATTAAAGATAAAGGAGTTGAATTGCCAAAGCATTTTAGCTCCTCTTTTTTAAAATTTATAGTTTTAATATACACTATAGCCTCCTGCTTTCTACCTAAAAAACATAATATATATGCCTTATTCATTATGTCATTAATATCTCTATTTAAAGCAGTTAGCAATATTCTTTGATTTATGAAAATTAATGCTTCCGTAAAATATTTTTTCGAATTTAAAGTGTCTTTTTTCTGTATATATGTCTGACCAATAACCATATTAAGTCCTATATAATATAATGAAGTATCGGCATCTATAATATTCAGACACGAATCTGCTTTAAAAAGAACGTCATCATAATTTTCAGCATTATAGACCTCCATTATTTTATAATAACTTTTTATAAAAGAAACATCTATTTTATTTTTTGCTTTGTTATTACAAGCCCACAAAGAACTAAGAAATAGTATTCCTAATAACAATTTATATGTTTTCATAATTTATATTTTACGTAAAGATAATGTTTTTTATATAAAAATATATAAATTATTTAGCAATAACTAGCTTAACAATTATGAAAGACATATCATCATATGAACTTACATCTTTTTAAAAAATTAAAAAAAGTTTGGGTTAATTAAGATAAAAAACTATCCTTTTATCATTGTTAATAACATCTTAAACCTTTCTACAGCGGTTAATGCGTGAGAAATATTTGCTGGCATAATGATAGATTCATTCGCCTTTAGCTTTACTGGCTTTCCTCCAATAATTATCTCGACTTCACCGTCAAGGATCTGAACAAAAGCATCAAAAGGCGCTGTATGCTCTGTTAAACCTTGCCCCTTATCAAAAGAAAACAAAGTAATATTACCAGCTTCGTTTTTTAAGATTTGCTTACTTACAACTCCCCCATCGGAATATTCGACAGAGTTAGCCATATTTAATATTGTTGCTTTAGAAAATGATTCTTTCATAATAATCTTTTTTAGTAAAACATCTTCCTAAAGATACAAAAAAAATACCAAATATCACCCTAAAATAAAAATAGCCTTATGAAAATTAATCATAAGGCTATTAAATTTTTATTTTAACAATTCAGAAATTGCTCCTTCAAGCTGTCTATCTTTCCCTGATAAAATATCCTCAGGCGAATTATAAATTAAAATATCTGGCTCTAGTTGTTTATTCTCTAAATACTCTCCATCTGTAGTTTTAACACCTATCTCTGGAATTCCAACCACTATAGAATTATCTATTTGATTTTCCCACCAAACGGCTGTCATTGTTCCTGCAACGGGAGTACCCACTAATTTACCTATACCCAAAGTTTTATAGATATATGGAAATCCATGTGCATTTGAATAGTTACTTTCACACTGCAAAACGATTGATGGTTTTGTCCATTTTGTAAAAGGATCTGAACCTATATATCTACCTCGTGGCTCAAAAGTTTCATAAACCTTACCACTTAATAAGGTTACAAGATCGTCATGAAGCCAACCTCCGCCATTATTACGAGTATCAACAATAAGAGCTTCACGATTACGATAAAGACCTATAACATCAGAATAAACCTCTCTAAAGCTATGACTATCCATACCTTCAACATGGACATAGCCTAATTTGCCTTTCGACAAAGAATCTACTATAGCTTTACATCTTTTCACCCAACGTTTATATAACATTTTTGTTTGAAAACCATAACTTACTGGTTTAATTTTACATAGGTATTCTTTTCTACCCGATTTCACTGAAAGCTCAATAACTTTTCCTATTTTACCTTCTAGAAGATGATAATAATCTTTATTAGCCGACAACTCTACGCCGTTTATTTTGGTAATAATATCGCCCGCTTTAATTTTAGAACCAGCTTTATGCAATGGACTTCCCTCAATTATTTCAGCAATTTTCAAACCATCACCTTTATAATTATTATCATAAGACGCACATAGAAACGCTGTAGGAATAACTTTTGAAGAAAAACTGTAAGCTCCAGTATGAGAAGCGTTAAGCTCTCCTAAAAACTCTGAAAGCATCTCCGCAAAATCATGATTGTTATTTATATAAGGAAGAAAACGGCTGTATTCTGCTTTGTAACCATTCCAATCTACACCGTGCAAATTTTTATCATAGAATTTGTCTGTTATTAAACGCCAAACGTGTTCGAAGATATACTCTCTTTCTTGAGATGGTTTGTATTTAAATTCAGCACTAAAAGATATCGATTTCACTTTCCCTGCGGTAACATCTACTTTTCCTAATCCTCCATTCGCAAGAATAAACAAATCTTCTTTACTATCTTTTTGGAAAGAACCATAGCCTGCACCTTTTATCAATATTTTAGTACTACTATCTTTAAAATCACGAACCCATAAATCTGGTTGACCTTCAAAAGAAGCAAGATAATATAATTTAGAACCATCTTTAGAAAGAATATAATCTACAAGACGTGAAGAGTTGATTGTCAATCGTATAGTTCGCTCTTTATGATTATTAAAATCATATTTTATATCATTTTTCTTTTTACTTTTCTTCTCTTTTTTGCTCGCTTTCTCATCTTTTTTATCACCTTTATCAGGATTTAAAAGCTCTAATTCCTCTTTGCTCATTTTAAATTTATCGTAAGCCTCAGCATCGAAAAATGTAATATAAACATCGTTTGTTGAACCCCAAGAACCGTGAGAACGCATACCTGCTTTGTCAGAACTCCATATTATAGCTTTTCCACCAAGCACCCATTTTGCACCGTTATCAGAATAACCACTCTGTGTAAGATTTGTTACCTCTTTAGTTTTTACATTTATAACAGCTACATCAGGACTATTCCACCCTCCGATACCTATATAACTTGTTAGAAGGTACTTACCATCTGGTGACCACTCAAAAGATATATCGTTATCTGAATAAGAATAGTTATATTTACCCTCAAGAACTGTTTTTATTTTCTTAGAAGATACATCATAAACTCTTAAAGCTGTACGATCTTCAAAATAAGCAATGCTCTTTCCGTCGGGAGAATATTGTGGTTGAAACGAAGAAAGTGAATTTTTTATCAATAATTCTTCTTCTATATCTGTTGAATAAGTAAAATTCTTTTCGTCTTTACGAGAAATTGAACTTTTATAAATTCCCCAAATTCCATTACGCTCGGAAGCATAAACCAAAGAACGTCCGTCTGGAGAAAAATTAATATCTCGCTCCTCTTCGGAAGTGTTAGTTATACGTTTTGTTATTGAATAATCGGAAGAAGTGACAAAGATATCGCCTCTAACAATAAAAGCTATCTCTTTGCCTTTTGGAGATACGGCAAACTCCTGAGCTTTAGAAGAGATATATTTTGTTTGTTCCTTTTTCTCTATATCATCTCTGATAATTTTTATCTCTATTTTTTGAGGTTTAGCACCCTCTTTCAACGAGTAAATTTCACCTGCATAAGAAAAAACAAACGTTCCATTAGCAGATTTTGACAACCCACGAACAGGATTTTTGGTAAAATTCGTTAGCTGTTGAGTTTTTCCAGCCATCTCTTTTTTAAAGACATTCATTGTACCGCTCTCTCCACTAACATAATAGAAAGATTTTCCATCTTCAGACCATACTGGAGATAAATCCTCGCCTTTAAATGTAGATTGCTTAGTAAATTTGCCATCTTCAAGCAACCATATATCACGAGTTACAGACGATGTATGATGTTTTCTTAATTTATTTTCTACTCCTTTAATATCTTGATATAATATCTTATCTCCTAAAACAGAGATCGCATCCATTGATATTGAAGAAAAAAGCTGAGAACGTCCACCATTAATAGAAACTGTATAAACTTGAGAAAAACGTCTTGAAGGAAAAACATTTGCTTTAATATCTGGCTGAATACTTGCTCCAAACATTATTGTTGTATCATTCAAAAAAGCTAAAGGTTTTTCGGATTTAGAGTGAAAAGTTAAACGTTCAGGAGCTCCTCCCTCTGCGGAAACTTTAAAAATATCGAAACCTCCCTCTCTATCAGAAGCAAAAGCTAACGTTTTAGAATCTGGCGACCACAAAGCAAATCCATCATACGCTGGATTGGTTGTTATGGCTGTTGCACGACCTCCTTTTACAGGGACAGTATATATGTCTCCTTTAAAATTAAACGCTACTTGTTCTCCATTTGGAGATATTGAAGCTCCTCGAAGCCATAGCGGATTTTCTTGGGCAAAAGATGACAAAGTCATGATAGCCACAAAAATGGATAAAACTATTTTTTTCATATTATTATATAAAAAAGGTCGACAAAAAAATTTGACTTTTTTGTCGACCAAATTTAACTTACTTGCTTTTATAACCTTGCAAGCATATTTTTTACATTATTTTCTATACGCTCTTGAATATCTTCAGCATCAACTTTAACGAATTTTTCACCTATAATTCGCTCATAAAGCTCGATATATCTTTCACTTATATTATTTACTACTTCTTCTGTCATCTCTGGAACTTGTTGACCATCTTGTCCTTGGAAACCATTTTCCATAAGCCACTCACGAACAAATTCTTTAGATAATTGGCGTTGTTGTTCACCTTTATCAAAACGTTCTTGGTAACCCTCAGCATAGAAATAGCGAGAACTATCTGGAGTATGAATTTCGTCTATAAGATAAATTTCATCATCTTTTTTACCAAATTCATATTTTGTATCTACAAGAATAAGCCCTTTTTCAGCTGCTATTTCAGTACCACGTTTGAAAAGCTCCAAAGCATATTTTTCAAGAATTACATAATCCTCTTCTGAAACAATACCTTGTTTTAAAATCTCCTCACGAGAAATATTTTCATCATGTGCTCCTTGTTCAGCTTTTGTTGAAGGAGTGATTATTGGTTGTGGAAATACTTGATGTTCTTTCATTCCGTCTGGCAACTCTATACCACAAATCTCACGTGAACCAGCTTTGTAATCTCTCCATGAACTACCTGTAAGATAAGCTCTTACTATCATTTCTACAGCAAACGAATCGCATCTATGACCAACAGTAACCATTGGATCTGGAGAAGCAATTTTCCAATTAGGACAAATATCAGAAGTTGCGTCTAAAAATTTTGATGCTATTTGATTAAGAACCTGACCTTTATAAGGAATACCTTCTGGCAAAACTACATCGAAAGCAGAAATTCTGTCCGACACAACCATCACAATGTATTGGTTTTTAATATTATACACATCACGTACTTTTCCTTCGTAGACCTCTTTTTGTCCAGCAAAATTGAAATTAGTCTTTACAACAGCTTTTTTCATGTTATTATATATTTTAGTTTGTCTTATTTCTAAAAACAGCCTCCTTTTTCACTAAGGAGTTTCGACAATGCTTTAATTTCTATCTTTTATAAATCTTTAATTTCTGACCTATTTTTAAATGCTTGTCATTTTTAATATGATTCCAACGTCTTATTTTTGCCGTAGGAACATGATATTTTCTTGATATCATTCCTAAATATTCCCCACTTTTTACCCTATGATAAATAAAGCCTCTATCTTTTGGTGCTGAAAGATTTTTACCTAAATATTTTTTAAGATATATAGAATCTTTAGCCATAATTTCATCTTGATGAGTAATAAAATCTGCTATTATAGAAACTGGAAGAACTAAAGGATATTTTGTTAATTTTGCAGGAACAATATTTTCTCTATAAGAAGGATTAAGATTTCTAAGAGTCTGCTCCGAAATATCTATTGTTGAAGTTACTTGCTTAAAGTGCATGTTTTTATTAACAATCATAACAGTGTCTGTCACAACTGGGTGTTTTACCGATACGATGTTTAAATCGTGAGCTTTATAAAAAGTGTAAGCATAAGTAGCACCTATGAAAGCTGGAACATATCCACGAGTTTCTGTAGGAAGATAGTAGTATATATCCCAATATGTTTTTGCTCCTGGCACACGTCGTAACGCTTTATTAACATTCCCAGGTCCGCAATTATATGCTGCCAAAGCTAATGTCCAATTACCATATATTTTATATAAATCTTTTAGAAACCTACAAGCTGCCTTTGTCGAAGCTCTTGGATCAAGACGTTGATCGACAAAATAATCTTGACGTAAGCCATAATAGCGACCCGTAGCATACATAAATTGCCACAAACCCGCAGCCCCCATTGGAGAAACTACAGAAGGATTTAATGCC
Source organism: Bacteroidota bacterium (assembly GCA_015222165.1). Lineage (GTDB taxonomy): Bacteria > Bacteroidota > Bacteroidia > Bacteroidales > Rikenellaceae > JADFUS01. The sequence goes on along the minus strand of JADFUS010000033.1, from coordinate 22,437 downwards.
GATTCGATAACTGGAAGCATTTTAAGCTCTGTAGGTAAACCCATACGATAGAGCTCCTCCTCGAACATTGGCATGTAATATTGTGCTCGTCCCAAAATTATTTTAAAACTACCTCTAGGATTAGTGTATACGTTAATATAACGACGTACAATGTTATTATAAGGTAAATTTATAGGACTATTTAGCATATCTAAACGATTTGCATAAACAGAATCTGGAACGTTTTTAGCTAAAACAAAAGTTTTCAGAGAATCTACTTGTAATAGCTCCTCTGAAAATTCATTATATGATTTAAAAATGTCTGTATAGAACGATTCTACAAGACTATCTATTTCTACACCTTTAACATCTTGAAAACCATGACTATCTTCTTTCCCCCAATTATAGTCAAAAGCATAAGCATTTGTCGAAAATAACAATGTAAATAATATAAATATCTTTTTCATAATTGTTAGAATGTAAGTTTTACTGAAAATCCTGTCGAAGGAGAATATCCCCCTTGACTAGCCATTTGCGTATTTTTTAAATCTACCAATGGCTCTACTTTCAACGATAAATCATCTGATATATCGTAATGACTAAGACTCGCATCAACATAAGCATCTACAATACTTACTAAATATAGTCCTACGGTGTAAAATATCGCCATATCTCTATATCGACGATAATTATTTCTTGTGTTACGTATTAACTCTGGAGGATAGCTCGAACCAAAATCGGGATTTGTAGTTTCGTCATCATCTGTCATTAAGTCGTATGCTTTTTTAAAACGGTTATAACCTTTACCATTAAAAGATATTACATAACCTAAAGCTGCATAACCACCATATAGAATTGGTAATTTCCAATATGCTTTGTTATATATCTGTCCTGCACCTGGCAAAAACACTGCTAATAAAGTCGCTTTTTTAGTATCTTTAACTTCATAATCATAACTAAAAACACCGTCACAAACAAAATAAAGATAAGATACCGCTGCACCAACATACATCATCGTTGAGGCATTTTGATAATTTAGATAATCGACATTTAAACTATTTATTCTATCTGCCGAAGCACCACTTAAAACTGCTTCGTCGTATAATCTTTTTGACGTTTTATATTCATTACCCATAAGGACACCACCAGTGATAAGACCACCAACAGAACCGTATAGTATTGGCAATTTCCAATAATCTTTATTATAAATTTGGGAGAAACCTGGAGCAACAAGAGATATAAGAGATACCGTACCAACACCTAATGTGTCTCTACGATTTTTATTTAATTTAGCCTCTATTTTTGCCTGCTCTTTTTCTATGATATTATGCTCAACAATAGCCTCTTTTAATAAAGAGTCCATGCGGAATGTAGCATAAAGATTTCCGTTAACATTATAAGTCGGAATAATACCGTTATTTACATATAAAGTATCGGTAAAATAGACTCTTGCAAGACTATCAACAGATATTTTTTTCAAATCTGTACCGCTAAGTTTTAAGGAGTCTATTATAAGCCCTGCACGTTGAACATCGTTATATTTTGATGACCGAATATAACTTTTTAAAGTATCTTGAATTAGCGTGTCTTGAATTAGAATATCTCGTTGTAAGGAATCTAGCTGTAATGTATCTATAAACATCGAATCTTTGCTAATTACTAAAGAATCAATTTTTTCGATAACACTTTCTATAATACTATTTTTTTCAGACGTTATATTAAGAGTATCAAGTTGTTGACCTCTAATATTTTTTATTTTTGTCAGCAATTCTGCCCCACAAACCTCCGATGTTGTAAATAAAGAACAACATAGAATACAAAAAACAAAAATTACTCTTTTACGGATAGCTGACACTTTTTATAAATTTCTTAGATTAATATATATTATCAAATTTTTCTAACAACTTCATCATATCATCGTCGTTATTGACACTTATAGTGATACGTGTTTTTCCTTTTCCAACTCTACGAATATCAACATCTTGGCTCATAAAACTTTTCATCTTTGTGGCAAGAATAGGAAAATATTCAGGTTCTATAACCTTAGCTTTAGCCTTTTTGGTAGGCTTAGAAACAATATTTTTCACAAGTTGCTCTACTTGACGAACAGAAAGCCCCTCTTCTACAATTTTATCTGCAATATCAATGATATTTTGAGCATCTGGCAATGACAATAAAGCCCTTGCATGACCCATAGATAATAAATTACGTTGAAGAGCAAGTTGCACTTCTACGGGAAGTTTCAGAAGACGTATATAGTTTGAAATTGTGGAACGTTTTTTACCTATTCTTTGAGAAAGATTATCTTGAGTAATATCACACTCTTCAATAAGTCGGTGGAGAGTTTCTGCAACTTCTATAGCACTTAAATCTTCACGTTGAACATTTTCTACAAGAGCCATTTCTAGCATCTCCGTATCGTTAACTTTACGCTCATAAACAGGAATATTTTTTAACCCTGCCTGAACACAAGCTCTAAAACGACGTTCCCCACTTATTATGACAAATTTACCGTTTTCATCTTCACGCACAGTGATTGGTTGGATAAGTCCCAAAGCCTTTATAGACTCTGAAAGCTCATCAATCATAGATTGTTCAAAATATTTTCTAGGCTGACTTTCATTGGGAATAATGCTCTCTATAGACATTTCGTGTGTCGATAAAGATTTTGTTTTACTTATATTTGATAGTGTATCAACATTATCAAATAAAGCTCTTAACCCTTTGCCTAATCCTTTTTTGTCGTTTGCCATATTAACTATTTCTTTCTACTAATTCTTTTGCTAATGCCAAATATGCTATTGCACCTTTTGAACGAGGATCGTAGATTACCACAGGAAGCCCGTAACTTGGGGCTTCGGTAAGTCTAACGTTTCTCTGTATGATAGTATTGTACACGAGGTCTTGAAAATGTTCTCTCATCTCTCCAACTACTTGATTTGCAATTTTTAAACGAGAATCGTACATTGTAAGAACAAACCCCTCTATTTCGAGATATGGATTTTGCTCTTCCTTAACCATCTTAAAAGTGTTAAGCAATTTGCCTATTCCCTCCAACGAAAAAAACTCACATTGAACTGGAACTAAAAGAGAATCGGCAGCATTAAAAGCATTTAAAGTTATCATTCCTAAAGACGGCGAACAGTCTATAAAAATAAAATCAAATTCATCTTTAATTTTTTCTAAAGAAGCACGAAGTCTAAACACACTATTAGGCATATTTACCAATTCTATCTCTGCTCCCGCCAAATCTATGCTTGAAGGTAGCACAAAAAGATTGTCAATTTTCGGCACTTCTAATATTAAAGAACTCACTTCTACGTCGCCAATTAAAGCATCGTAAAGCCCTTTATTATTTATCGGAAAACCTAAACCTGAGGTGGCATTTGCCTGAGAGTCTGCATCTACCAACAAAACCTTCTTGCCCATCAATGCTACACATGATGCAAGATTTATTGCTGTGGTAGTCTTACCGACACCCCCCTTTTGATTTGCTAATGCTATTATTTTGCCCATAATAAATACTATCTTTCAACTTGCAATATTAATAAAAAAAAATGATATATTATAATTTTGAATTCAATTTCACTATCTTTGTAGTGATAATTTAACAACTTTAAAACAATGCAAGAAAATACAATCATAGCAGTAGCTTCAGGAATTGGTGGAGCAATCAGCACATTACGTCTGAGCGGAGATAAATCTATAAAAATAGCTGAACAATTTTTCAGCAGTAAAAATAGCACACCTTTAAGTCTAAGAAAACCTTTTTCCTTGCATTTTGGGAACATAATAGACCGCAAAGGTGAGATTATTGATGAAGTACTTTTATCAATGTTTAAAGCCCCAGCATCGTATACTGGCGAAGATATGATTGAGATATCGTGCCATGCTTCGAGCTATATAACGGGAAGAATTATCGAAGAAGCTCTTGCCCTCGGAGCAAGAACAGCAGATCCTGGAGAGTTTACACTCAGAGCATATTCTAACGGCAAACTAGACCTTGTTCAGGCAGAAGGTGTTGCAGATTTGATATCTACAACAAACGCCACAACTCACCGCTTAGCGATGAACCAAATGCGTGGTGGCTACTCTCAAGAATTTACAGAACTTCGCAAAAAACTAGTTCATTTTATGTCTATGATAGAATTGGAGCTTGATTTTGGCGAAGAAGATGTTGAATTTGCAGACCGCACAAAACTTAAAGAGTTATTATTTATAATAAAAAATAAAATAGATTCGCTAACAGCCTCTTTTAAAAACGGAAACGCTTTGAAAAATGGCGTTCCTGTGGCTATTGTCGGCAAACCAAATGTTGGAAAATCGACACTTCTAAACGCTCTTCTTAACGAAGAGAAAGCCATTGTCAGCGATATTGCAGGCACAACAAGAGATATAATTGAAGACACAAAAACTATTGGCGGAGTGACTTTCAGATTTATAGACACCGCAGGAATACGCAACAGCGACGACACCCTCGAAGCAATAGGCATAGAACGCACTTTCGACCGTCTACACAAAGCACACGTCATATTATTGATAGTTGACAACATAGAAAACATAAACACACAAATAACTGAACTTCAACTTACTAACGACCAAGAACTTATAATTATAATAAATAAATGCGACCTCCACGAAGATTTAGATACATCGTCGTTATCGCATAGTTGTTTTAACATTTCGGCAAAAAATCACGTTGGCATAGATAAATTGGAAGCACACCTTTCGGAAATGTATGGCAACGCACAAAACGAGGTTATTATAACGAATGCGAGACATTGGGAGCTTCTATCACTTTCATTAGAGGGCATAAACCGAGCGATAGAGGGACTTGACAACGGCATACCCACAGATTTCATAGCCCAAGATTTAAGAGAGTCGCTACACCACTTAGGCTCATTAACGGGCGAGATAACTTCAGACACAATTTTACACTCAATATTTTCCTCTTTCTGCATCGGCAAGTAAAAATTATGAAATATCACTTTTTATTCAATATTTATATATATATTTGTAAATATATACATTAAATCATTAAAAAAACTATAAAAATATGAAGAAAAAAGCACTTATTATTCTAATGCTATTAATCAGCACATCTTTATTTGCACAAAATAAAGAAACTGTTAATATTCCAGAAACAAATAGTAAATCTATGGAATTTATGTCTAAAGATGATTCTTTTATTAAAAAAGAATTTTTCGATAAAGGCAATATCAAAGGTCTTAAATGTCAAGTTCTAATTTTAACAGATATTAATAATCAAAATAAAATAGGGTGTTTAAAATTAGAAACATCTTGTAATGCATCTTACGGATCTCCAGCGAATACTTTTATTGGCATACTTGACATGGATGAAATTAACGATTGTATAAAATCTCTAGAATATATAAAAGATAATTTACTTTCTACAAGCCCTTCAATCTACACAGAAGCAGAATTTAAAACAAGAGATAACTTAAAATTCGGAGCATACTACAATGAAAATAAGAAAAAGTGGAAAGCATATGTATATACTAAAGGATCTAAAAGTCATTCTGCTGAATTTTTTAATTCTTCTAACATTAGTTCATTAATAGATGTTATGAATAATGCAAAAATAGAAATTGAGGAAAAAATAAAATAACAATTATTTATATAATATTCTTTATCAAAAGAATATTTATTCTATACCCACTACTCAAAATAATGATAGTGGGTATTATTATTAAAAAAATCAATATTTATGGCAACTTGGGAAAGAGGCTTTCCCTAAATAATATTAATTTCAGATAAATTGCCCCCGAAAGGATATAATTATGAAAAAAACATCACTATCTGCATATGTAAAACATATGCGCAAAGAACACTACCTTACGCAAGTCGAACTATCCGAAAAATAGGGAGTTGATCTTCGTTTTGTGCGTGAACTTGAACAAGAAAAACAAACTTTACGCTTAAATAAAGTCAATCTATTACTAAATCTTTTTGATTATGAAATCAACATTAGCCCTATAAATAAAATAAAACCATGGCAGAATTAAACGTAAGTAGAAAAACAATCAAACAAACATTAATAGACACATTAAAATCTTGCAAAAATAATCGATTTATAATTCCTGAATATCAACGTCCATACAGCTGGGATATTGAAAAATGTGATATCTTGTGGAATGATGTTAAATCATTTTTTATTGACAATCAAGAAAATAAAGAAGAATACTTTTTAGGCACAATTGTATCGTGTGTTGATAACGAAAATATTGCTATAATAGATGGACAACAAAGAATAACTTCGCTATTTTTGCTATTTAGAGCATTTTATTCTAAACTTGAATTACAACATAAAACTATGCCTGAAGATAAACAAATATTAGGATTAATGAACCAAATAGCTCCGTGCATATGGGACGTTAATCAATATTCATCTGAAGTAGAAGATAAATCAACCTTCCATATAAGATCAAAAGTAGCAACTGCAACAGATAATGAGATATTCCATTCTATACTAGAAACAGGAAACACAACAGAAGATAAATCAAATTATTCAAAAAACTACAATTATTTTGTAGAACAATACAACCTCTTTTCTCAAGAAAATCCTAGTTGCTGGAAAGATTTATGTTTGTGCTTTTTAAATCGCTGTATAGTTCTTCCTATCGAATGTAGTGATCTTGATTCTGCTCTAACTATTTTTTCAACACTTAATGACAGAGGAATGCCATTATCTGACTCTGATATATTTAAAGCCGAATTATATAGATTACAATCTAATGATGAAACAAAAAAAGAATTCACTTCTCAATGGCTTTCTTTATCAGAAACTTTGAATACTGTAGGATTAACTCTAAATGATATATTCAGATATTACACACATGTTATCCGAGCAACTAATAAAGATAAGAGCAAAGAAGTTGGACTTCGCAAATTTTACTCTGCTAACAGATATGAAAAATTTAAAAATAAAGATATAATGAATAATCTTTGTCAATTAGCAGATTTTTGGCAAAAAATACTCAGTTTTAATAATGAAATATGCTCGTTAGAAACAAAACAAATGATTCACTGTTTACTTTGTTATCCTAACGAATATTGGAAATATCCAACTTCTGTATTCTTTTTTAAAAACACAAAAACACTTAAAGAAAAGCTACCTGATTTTTTAAAAAATATTTTATCATATCTCTTTGTTAAATTTGTTGATCGTCAAACTGTAAATGCAATAAAAGACCCTATATTTCAAGCATGTATAGATGTAAGTAATAATGGAGAATTAAAACTAACTCATACCATAATTGATTTTAAAAATAAAATGGATAATCTTTCTACCTCTAAAATTTCAAAACCTATGATATTATTATATTCATACTTATTTGATAAAGAACAAGAACTTATTCCACTTGATTTTCAAATAGAACACATATTCCCTCAGAAATGGGATAATAACTATTTCACATGGTCTAATGAAGATGCAAATTTGTATATTAATATGTTTGGAAATAAAATAACTTTTGAAAGAAAACTTAATATTCAAGCAAGCAACAATTTTTTTTCAAAAAAACAAGATTCATATAAAAAATCTACTATATCAAATGTAAAATCATTATGCGAAAATAAATTTTGGGATAAACAAAGTATTATTGATAGAAATAATACTTTTATTAAAATGATAGAATCCTTTTTTATAGAAAATTTAAAACCCTATGAATCAAAAGAAAAGCTAATATTTGAAATTTACGGAGGAAATGAATCATTTAAACTATTTGAAATAGTTACTTCTAATATTACTAACTACAAAATGCAATATAATAATTCTGAAAAGACTTATCGCTCTATTAAAGAAGCCTTAGAATGTATAGACAAAGGATTACTAAAATACGGCACTAAACTATTTATTTCAGAAGAAATCAATAAAATACTAATAAAAAATGAAAAAAGTAACTTGTAAAAATTGCAACACCCTTTTTGATGAGAATTTAGAATTTTGCCCTGCTTGTGGACTTCATCAAGATGCTTTTAAAAACGAAGATAAAAATAAATCAAAACCTATTGATTATAACAAAGTTAACCAACCTGAACCTCTAGAATCGGTAGTTCGTGAAATAGCAAAAAACATATCCGTAATTAAAAGTATTATGTTATTCTTCACCGTATTATGGATTTTGGGTATTATCGTACTAATAATAAATTAACAACCATAAACTCAAAATTACAAATAAATTTAACATATCTATATTACTAAATTCTTGTGAAAATTATAGGCTACTTGCTTATGATTTACCTATTGTGATTAGAAATAATATTTAATAAAAGAATAAATACATATATCTAAACAAAAATAAATTCAAGATAAAGTAATAAGTAATATATAGTAAAATAGAATCAAAAAAAGTTATTATGGATGTAAAGCAATGCATGATAGTAGATTTAGAGAAGCGAAGTGAAAAAAAAATGTTTGTCACCTCACAAATTGCCTCAATTAGCAAAAACAAAAATGGATTTTGGATGGTTCGGTTCAAATCTTCTCCTCGTGTGTTCAAATACAGCCACACACGACTACTTTATATTACATATCCCCAAATAATAGATCTTGGCGAAAAAGGACTTTATATCAAAAATAAGCACATCAACAATGTAACAGAATTGCTACGTTTTACTGATGATCAATATATCTTCTATCATATTACTTATACAAATGGTTATCAAGATAACTTTAATGAAAACGAAGTATATATAACTCGTACTCCTATTGATAAAAATGGAGGTTCAACTTGGAACTACTTACGTAAGTTAGCAGCAGAAACTGGATTGATGACAAAAAATAACGAAAATATTCTATTAAAACAATACAATATCGTAGATGTACAACGAGATAATATTCCATTAGCTCAATATCTTGGAAACAAAACAAACTTAAATACTTATCAAAAACCTAAGTATATATATTATCCTTTCGGATGTAATGCAAGTCAAAAAATTGCAGTAGAAACATCATTAACGCATCAATTAAGTATCATTCAAGGACCTCCTGGAACAGGCAAAACTCAAACCATCTTAAATATAATTGCAAATATACTTATGCTTGATAAAACGGTGCTTGTAGTTTCTAACAATAATTCTGCTGTAGAAAATGTGGAAGAAAAGCTTAATGAAGAGAAACTTGGCTTTATTGTAGCCAAACTAGGTAGTGTAGAAAATAAAGAAGCATTTATTACCAATCAATCTTGTTATCCAAATATGAATGATTGGGAAATAGAAAAAGCAATTGAAACAAAAAAAATGGTATTGAATTCACTTCATATTGTATCCCAAGGTTTTGATGGGCAAATGCGCCAATCTCAGCTAAAAGCTGAATATGATAATTTGCTAAAGGAAACAAAGTACAACGATATGCTTGAACAAAACACTGCTAAAAACGAATGGTTAAATGATAAAAATTCTTCAAAGCTAATAAATTTGCTCAATCTCTATGAGATAATAATAGAAAATAAACCTAAACCAACCTTCTGGTTCCGTTTAAAGTGGGCTTTCTCTCTTGGTATAAAAATGCTTCCATTCCTCAATGGTAAATCCTCTAATATAATTAAAAGTTTAGAATCGGCATATTACACCTCTCGTAAAAATGAAACAGAACAAGAATTAAATTCTATTGCTTCAACACTTCAATCCATAGACATTAAGAAAAATATAAAAGATTTACGTTCTTCTTCACTTAAATTATTAAAAAGAAATATTACAAAACGATATAATACTAAAAAAAGGAACATATTCAATATTTTTGATATTAAAGTTAAGACAAAGGAATTCTTAAAGGAATATCCTGTTGTGCTCAGCACTACTTATTCTGCAAAGAGTTGTATCAACAAGGATATGATTTTCGACTATATGATTATGGATGAAGCATCACAAGTGGACATAAAGACTGGTGCACTAGCTTTATCGTGTGCTATGAATGTAGTAATTGTTGGCGATGATAAACAACTACCTAATGTAGTGAGTCAAAAGGAGGCACTCGCACTAAAAGCTATTCAAGACACATATAACGTAGATGATAGATACAATGCCATCACCCATAGCTTCCTACAATCTTGTACTGAAGTATTCAAAGATGCGCCCGTTACGCTACTTCGTGAGCACTATCGTTGTCACCCAAAAATTATAGAATTCTGTAACCAACGATTCTATAATGGGGAATTGATAGCAATGACTAACGATAACAATGAAGAAAAAGTATTACAGGTAGTACGCACCAGCAAAGGGAATCATGCACGTGGACATTTTAATCAACGTGAAATTGATGTAATAGCCCAAGAAGTTATACCTGAATATACCAACATGGGTAATATAGGTATCATAACTCCTTATCGTTCACAAGCTAGTGAAATCAATAAGGTATTGGGGCAAGATATTGCTAGTACAGTACACAAATACCAAGGTCGTGAATGCGATACCATAATTATGGATATAGTAGATAATACTCTGACTGAGTTTTCAGACGATGCAAATTTGCTCAATGTCGCTATTTCACGTGCCAAAACACATTTTTGCATCGTGACTAACGGTAATGAAATGCCAAAAGAATCTAATATTACACAACTTATCGACTACATACAATATAACAACTTTGAAATAAAAGAAAGCAAACTCTACTCAGTATTCGATTTGCTATATAAACAATACACAGTAGAACGTTTGGCATATGAATCCACTCATCATCCAATTTCTCAATACCTATCTGAAAACTTAATGTATGATATTTTAATAAAGGCAATAAAAGAGCTATGCTTAGTCAATACGGAGGTATTGTGCCACTATCCCTTATCAAAACTGATAGCCAATTGGAACCTATTGAATGATAAGGAGAAAGTTTTTGCGGAAAGCCAGTTCTCTCATGTAGATTTCCTTATATACAACTCACTAACTAAACAACCACATCAAGCTATCGAAGTAGATGGTTGGCATTATCATAAGGATAACAATATACAACAATCCCGTGATGCACTTAAAGATCAAATATTATCGAAAATTGGACTCAGCCAACTAAGAATTTCAACTACAGATACTATGAATGTAGAAATAATAAAAAAATTATTACAACAACCTAAATAATAAAAAATAAAAAAATATTAATCCTCACAAAGTACTTACGTGATTTTTTTACGTAAGTACTTGTTTTATTTTATGAGGTTGAGGAGTTGGCGGGTGGCGGATTGGGGACTCTCAGCGGAGACTATTGCTGAGACTATCGCTACGCCTTTTGCTCCTGCTTCTATTACCGATTTTATCGTGTCCTTATTCATTCCTCCAATTCCTACTATTGGGTGCTTGCTGAAAGAAGCTACCTTTTTAACACCCTCCAAGCCCATCGCATCGCTGGTATCCGTTTTCGTATTTGTCGAAAAAACTGGAGATACAGCAATATAATCGACATCTAAACTCTCTGCTTCATGGGCTTGTTCCATATTTTCTACCGACAAACCAATAATTTTATCTGAGCCTAAAATTTTACGAACAACAGCATACGGCATATCAGATTGTCCAATATGTACACCGTCAGCATCGGAAGCTAGGGCAATATCTACCCTATCGTTAATTATCAACGGAACATTATATTTATGCAGAATTTCTCGCAACTTTATCGCTAATTCCAAAAAATCGTGTGTGCTACAATCTTTTTCTCGTAACTGAACTATTGTCGCTCCACCTTTTACCGCCTCTTCGACTATCCACTCTAAAGGTCGCCCCAAAGAGAGTGTGCTGTCGGTGACTAAATATATTCGTAAATCTATATCTTTCATTATCTTAAATATCTGTTAATCTCTTTTTCGGAAATAATATATAGCTCATCTAAAAAATTCACCTGCATACTTCCCGTGCCTAACGATTTTGTCGCCGAAATTTCACCAGCAATTCCCATAATCGCCATAGCATTTGCAGAAGCAGTAAGAGTATCGCTATTTACAGCTAGAAAAGCACCTACAAGAGCCGTTGCTGTACAACCCATGCCCGTAACTTTCGTCATCATCGTTGAACCGTTTCTTACCTCTATAACCTTTTCACCATCTGTAATATAATCTATCTCGCCACTTATAACAACCACTGCACAAGCCTCTTTAGCCAAATATTTCGCAGAATCTAATGCTGAACTTGAAGAGACACTGCTATCCACTCCTTTAGTTTTAATATCGCTATCTACCAAAGCCATGATTTCCGAACCATTACCTCTGATTACTGACGGTTTACACTCTTTTATTAATCGTAAACAAGTATCTGTACGATAAGAAGTTGCACCAGCACCAACGGGATCTAAAACTATAGGGATACCTTTTTTTAGAGCCGTTTTACCCGCTAGAATCATAGAGTCAACCCATTCATTGCTAAGCGTTCCGATATTCAGAACCAACGCCGAAACTATAGACGTCATCTCCACCATCTCCTCTTTTGCATGAGCCATGATTGGAGATGCCCCCAACGCCAAAAGAGCATTAGCAGTATTATTCATTACTACATAGTTTGTTATATTTTGAACAAGTGGCGATTTAACTCTAACAGCTAGTAAATCATCTATTAATTGCTTTTTATCCATTATTATAATTTTTTAATATCATATTTAAGATGTAAAGATAAATAAAAGAATAGAGTTATTTAAGGAAAAAACATTAACTTTGTTTTTATTTTAATAAATATTTTGAAAATATGTCTGAACAAAATAAGGAAATAGCTCTACTATTTAAAGAAAAAAAGATATCTGCAACATCATCACGAATTCTTATTTATAAAGCAATTCTTGATTTTGAAGATACCTTTAGTTTAATGGATATAGAGAATAAATTAGATACTGTAGACAAATCTACCATATTTAGAGCTCTTACTTTGTTTGATAGTTATCATTTGATTCATAGCCTCGAAGATGGCAGTGGCTCGATGAAATATTGCCGTTGTAATAATAATGGTGAGTGTAAATTAGACGAAAATCATTGTCATTTTTTCTGTGAAGTTTGCAAAAAAACATTTTGCATGAACCACAATCAGGTACCTGTTATCCCTATAGAAACTGGGTTTATTGTACATAGCGTGACCTATCTTATAAAAGGTATTTGTCCTGATTGTGCTAAACACATAAAATAAATTAGTGGCTGTGTTTTGCCTCGCTTTTCTGCATATCCGAAAGCAAATAATAGGCTTTATTTTGTACTATTTTGGCATCTGCGTCTAATTTTTCTAATATATTTATAGCAACATAACCGCCATCTTCTACCCCTGAAATAACCTCAACCATATCAAATGCCCACCTATCGTCATGTAGCTGTTTCGATATTGCAGAGTTATAAACAAATATATATTGTTTCCCTCCGTCACTTACTATAGCCTCCTCGGGAACAACTTTTGAAAGTGTATTATCTGTGATTATGCTTCCATTTAAATAACTTCCGACAACTAAATCTTCAATTCCTTTTTCAAAATGAGCATGAACCAATACCGAACGATTTTCTGTTTGAACAGATTTTCCTATAGCGAAAATTTTCGCATATAACGCTTTACGTCCATTATTTGCTATTTGTATACGAACAACCTGCCCGATTTTTATTCTATTTATATCTTTCTCATAAACCGTTAAATCGGCATGGACTTTTTTAGTATTACTAATGGAAAATAGTGGTGTTTGGGCATCAACAAAACTACCTAAACTTATAGTTATATCGTTTACAACTCCATCTATTGTTGATAAAATAGGCAACTCATTGCTAAGTTCTCCATTTTCGATTTTCTCGGTATTTAGATGTATCATCTCCAGCTTCATTTTCAGTCCATTATATGTTGCTAATGCTGTTTTGTAATCTGCTGTAACTTTTTGATATGTTTTCCCTGCTCCTACCTGCTTCTCATACAGCATTTTTTGTCTATCAAACTCTTTTTCAAGATACTGCTTATTATTATATGCCTTAACATAATCTTGCTGTAACTGGATTATTGAAGGGTGTTCTAAGACTGCTAAAACTTGTCCTTTACGAACCTTATCTCCCTGAAACACATTTATAGCTTTAACATTTGCCTCCACAAAAGAGGTTATTATTGCTCTGTATTTTGGTGAAATTTCTAAAACTCCATTTGTCTTAATAAAACCACTCATCTCTCTTTTTTGAAGAGTATCTATTTTTAATTTTATACTTTCACGTTGTGGAACTGTTAAAACGGCTTTTCCCTCTGTAAGTTCTTCAAGAGCTTCGTGTTCATCGGCAGATTCGATAGATTCTTTTGCTTTCTCTTTTTTAGCCACATTTTTACAACTCGATAATGACAAAAAGCCTATAAAAGCTAAAAGCACGACAAATTGGAACGTTTTTTTTGATGTTATTTTCATATCCATTATTTTTTTATTTTCTATTTTTACTACTCTAATCCTGTCAAATAATATATTTCGGAAATAGTATTTCGCAAATTAAGCGTGTTCTCAATATAATTTTGCTTTGTTTCTAAACTAGTCTCCATATTCTGCACAAACTTATTATAATCTATATCGCCAAGTTTATAAGCTAAGTTAGTCGCCGATATTTGCTCCTCAGCCAAAGGCAACGCTTGTTCTTTATAATAAATCTGCATATTTAAATAGTTTGTATAATAACGAATAGTTCTCGCTAGGTCGGTCTGTTTTTCTCGACGCAACGTCTCCATATTCTGCTCAGCAATTCCGATATTCGTTTTTGACGCTTGAGTTCGCCCTCGCTGACCAGAAAACAAAGGCACTGAAATACCTACTTCGAAACCAAAAAGATTACTTTGCATAGCATTTTTTTGATTTTTGAAACTCATATTAAATTTAGGTAAAAACCCCGCCATCTCTTTTTTATACATCTGTTTGCTACTTTTCAATTGAGCTTGAGACAACAAAAGCATCTTATTTTGTTGTAGGTCTGAGGATAATATTTCAGCATCTTTTTGCATAGAAAGCTCGACTGTGAAAGGCTGGTCTAATTGCAAAAACTGATTCAAATATAATTTAGCACCAGCATATTCAGCCTCAACATTTAACATTTTTAATTTCAATGCATTATATTGTGCTTTTCCAGCCAATAAATCTATTTTAGAACTCTCCTCAGCCTCAAATTTTATTTTTGCAGACTCAACAAAATCTATATATATCATTGATATTTGACAATAAAGCTCAAGCATTTCTCTTTGCTTAATAACATTATTATATGCCTTATTTACTTCTAGAATAACCTCATCTTGGGTTTGTGATAACGACGCTTCGGCAACTTTAACCAAACTTTTTTGAGCTTCCCTACGAGCATATATTCCTAATATGTCCATATCCTGCTGTCCTACAGAGAAAAGAGTGGTGCTACCTGCTTTTCCATTTGCTATCTCATCTTGGCTTGTAGAAATCTCTGTAGTTCCCAAATCTATAGAAGATTTCAAGAGCTGTTTCTCCTTTTTTATCTCCAACTTTCCAGCTTTTATCAATGGATAATTGGCTATGGTACGTTCTATAACTTCGTTTCTTGTGATAAGAATAGTATCTTTTTCAGAATAAGAAGCTGTTTGAGCATCGACATTTAAGGAGATTGTCATAAACAGAACTACCGCTATAACCGCTCTATTCATCTTTATTTTCTTCACTTTTCTCGTTTTCATATCTTCAGAAATCTTATATAATATTGGTATGACTAACAGCGTAAGAAGAGTTGCTGTAAGCATTCCTCCAATAACGACTGTTGCTAAAGGACGTTGAACCTCCGCCCCCGAAGAAGTGGATATTGCCATCGGAAGAAATCCTAAAATATCTGTACTTGCTGTTAATAATATAGGACGTATACGGCGTGCTGAACCCTTTACGATAACCTCTTTAAGCGTATAAATTCCTTTATCTCGAAGTTCGTTCAGCCCACTTATTAAAACCAGTCCATTCATAACAGCAACACCAAATAGAACTATAAACCCTACCCCCGCAGAGATACTAAAAGGCATATCTCGAAGATAAAGAGAGACCACTCCACCCACGGCAGATAGCGGTATAGCCATATAAATCATAAGCGTTTGTGGAAAAGAGCGTGTAGCTAAAAACACTAACAAGAAAATTATTGCTAAAGAAATAGGCACTACAACCTTCAACCTATTTGTTGCACGTTCCATATTTTCGAAAGCCCCTCCATAACGAATATAATATCCTGAAGGTAAATCTAAATTATCATCTAGTTTTTGTTGAATTTCGTGTACCAGAGATTTCACATCTCTTCCTCGTACATTGACACCTACATAAACTCTTCTATTTGTGTTTTCCCTACTTATCTGCATAGGTCCTGGCTTGTAGCTAATCTTTGCAATTTGACTTAACGGAATTTGAGTTCCATTTTCTAATGGGATATAAAGACCGCTAACATCTTCTATTCTTTTTCTTTCATTTTCGTCTAGCCTAACGACAATATCGAAACGCCTTTGACCTTCATAAACCACACCTGCCTGACTTCCACTAAAAGCAGTTTCTATAAGTTTATTAACGCTATTTATCTGTAATCCATATTGACCTATTTTTGCTCTGTCATATTCTATTGTTATCTGTTGTAAACCTTGCGTTGCCTCGGCTTTACAATCTCCGACACCTTGAATATTACCTATTAACTTCTCTACTTCCTTTGCTTTTTCGGCTAAAACATTTAAGTCATCACCATATATTTTTATTGCTAAATCTTCTCTAATTCCTGTTAGTAACTCGTTGAAACGCATCTCCAAAGGCTGAGAGAACTCAAAATTAACTCCAGGAACAGAACTTACCGTTTCTTTCATCATATCTATAAGCTCATCTTTATCGTGAGTTGCCGTCCACTCTTTTTCGGGATTAAGAATAATAAAACAATCTCCAATATCCATAGGCATAGGGTCTGTAGGAATATCGGCTACTCCTATACGTGTTTGAATTGATGCTATCTCTTTCGGAAAACGAGTAATCAACATTTTCTCTATCTTCGTTGTGGTTTCCGTAACTTCTGTTAATGCCGTACCAGGTTTTAATAAAATGTGCATTGCCAAACTACCCTCGTCCAGCTGAGGAATAAATTCACCGCCCATTTTCATAAAAAGAACAACAGAAACAGTTAAAAGAATAACCGCTCCCCCTAAAACTAATTTATACTTATTTAAAACCCAATTTATAACTGGTCTATAGATGTTTTCTATTTTCCTTACTATCTTATCACCCGTTGTAAGTTTATCGTTTTTTGGAGCTTTAATAAGCCACGCAGACATCATAGGTATGTAAGTCAAACATAAAATAAGCACCCCCAAAACAGCAAAACTAAAAGTCATTGCCATAGGTGTAAACATTTTCCCCTCGATTCCCTGCAACGCCATTATAGGAATAAAGACTATGATAATGATTAGCTGTCCGAAAAATGCAGATTTCATCATAGAACTTGACGCTTTATGGGCTATAGCATCTCGCTCATTAACAGATAGCTTTTTCCCTATAAAGGATTTATCTCGCAGATAAAAAAGCATACTCTCAACGATAATAACTGCTCCATCAATCAAAATACCAAAATCTATAGCTCCCAAACTCATAAGATTTGCCCATACACCAAAGACCCTCATCATGATAAAGGTAAATAGCAAAGCTAAAGGAATTGTTGTCGCAACTATCAACCCTCCACGAAGGTTTCCCAAAATTAAAACTAAAATAAAAATAACTATTAAAGCCCCCAAAATAATATTTTCTGCCACCGTTGAAGTAGTATTTTTTATCATTTCGCTCCTATCAAGAAACGGCTTTATAGAAACTCCCTCAGGCAGTGATTTCTGAATTTCCTCTACTCTTTCTTTAATAGTACTGATAACTTTATTAGCATTTTCACCTTTTAGCATCATTACTATGCCTCCAACAGCCTCGCCCTCACCATCTTTGGTGAAAGAGCCATAACGAATAGCTTGTCCAAAATCTACCGTTGCCACATCACGAACATATATAGGCTTATTATCGACTAGCTTTATAACACAATCTCGTATGTCATCTAAACTACGTATAAGCCCCTCACCACGAATATAGTTGACCTTATAATTTTTTTCTATGTATGCTCCACCAGTATTTTGATTATTAGACTTTACAGCTTCAAAAAGTTCACTCATAGTAATTCCCATACTATTTAAGCGATTAGGATTTACAGCAATTTCATATTGTTTTGTCTCTCCACCAAAAGAATTCACCTCCACAACTCCTGGAGTCATAGCCATTTGTCGTCGTACAATCCACTCTTGGATAGTGCGAAGTTCCATTAAATCATACTTTTCTTTATACTCTGGCTCTACTTCAAGAGTATATTGGTATACCTCACCTAAACCCGTACTTATAGGAGCCATGAACGGCACTCCAAAGCC
This sequence comes from Bacteroidota bacterium, assembly GCA_015222165.1. Taxonomy (GTDB): domain Bacteria; phylum Bacteroidota; class Bacteroidia; order Bacteroidales; family Rikenellaceae; genus JADFUS01. The sequence continues at coordinate 4,107 of JADFUS010000033.1, read as the reverse complement.
CTCGGGTATATCTTCCTTAACCTTTGACAAAGCCTCACTAACTAACTGACGAGGAAGATATGTTCCCATATCCTCTTTGAAAACTATCGTCACTACAGAAAGTCCAAAACGAGAAACAGAACGAATATCTTCAACCTTAGGAAGATTTGCCATCTCTAACTCTACGGGATAAGTTACAAATTGTTCTATATCCTCCGTTCCCAAATTCGGCGATACTGTAATCACTTGCACTTGGTTATCTGTAACATCTGGATTTGCGTCTAATGGGATATCAAACATTGAGTATAATCCACCTATAATCAATGCTATGGTGAATAACCCTACTATTAGCTTGTTCTTTATTGAGAACAAAATTATTTTATCAATCATATATCTACTTTATATTATAATGACAGTTTTTTTTCTGAGACAAATATAAAATGTTTCTTTTGCAAATTGGTTGCAAACATTGATGGGTTGTGGTTTATAAATAGCTATACATATTTCACAAAAGAGATAAATAATTAAAAAAATATCTGTAATGATATAAAAGACAACGTTTAATGTTTAGATAGACCACGTTTAATGATAGGTTTTTAGCCTAATACTTTAATGCTCATTTATAAAATAAAACTAATAATAGTTGTTTTACAAAATAAAACTAATATCTTTGTACGTAAACAAATGAGTCTATTTTGACTTATTATAATAATTCTGTGGTTCGAAACTTTCAATTTTCGAATATTTAATCATTGTGATTGGCATCATTAGTGCTTGTTTGTAATATTTACACTAGCGAAATATTTATTTCAGTTTTGCTATAATTTACATGATTAATATGAAATCATTTTTTATTGGAAATAAAGAGATTAAGCTACCAATTATTCAAGGTGGTATGGGAGTAGGTGTTTCACTTTCTGGTCTTGCTTCGGCAGTTGCTAATGAGGGTGGAATTGGCGTCATTTCGTGTGCTGGTCTCGGACTTCTTTACAAACATACTCCTGGAGAATATTTTAAAAATTGCATTTGGGGATTAAAAGAAGAAATTCGTAAATCTCGAGAAAAGACACTTGGATTTGTTGGAGTAAACATTATGGTTGCTCTTTCAAACTTTGCAGATATGGCTCGCACCGCTGTAAGTGAGAAAATAGATGTTATATTTGCTGGAGCAGGTCTCCCTCTAAATTTACCATCTTTTCTTGAAAAAGACAGCAAAACAATGTTAGTACCTATTGTTTCTTCGGGAAGAGCAGCAAAGATAATTTGTGAAAAATGGCTAAGCAATTATAACTATCTACCAGATGCTATAGTTGTTGAAGGTCCAAAAGCTGGAGGACACTTAGGCTTCAAGAAGAATCAACTTGATAATGAAAATTTCTCGTTAGAAACTATTACTCTTGACGTTCTAAAAATTGTCTCTCTATATAAGGAACATAAAAACATTCCTGTTATAGCAGGTGGTGGTATCACAACAGGTGCAGATATACTACGTTTACAAAACATGGGAGCTTCGGGCGTTCAGATGGGAAGTATTTTTGTTCCTACTGAAGAGTGCGACGCCTCAGAAACATTTAAACAAGTATATGTAAAATCTAATAAAGATGATTTAGTTATCATCGATAGCCCCGTAGGAATGCCCGGAAGAGCTTTCAAGGGAGATTTTATAAAAAGTGTAAGTGCTGGAAATGAAAAACCAAAGAGTTGTGCTTTTCACTGTATAAAAACTTGTGACTACGAAAAAAGTCCTTATTGCATAATCAAAGCATTGTATAATGCAGCAAAAGGGAATATGGAAAAAGGTTATGCCTTTGCAGGTGCTAATGCTTATCTTGCTGAAAAAATAAGCACAGTAAAAGAGGTTATAACAAAACTAAAAGAAGAATATCATATAGCTGAAGAAAAACTAAGTCATAAGATTTAATTTTCGGAGCTAAGATAAAATATAGATTATTAATTAATTTTAATAATTTAAAAAAATGATGTCAAACATAATGTTTGGCACAAAATTTATTAACATAAACAAAATAATAGATTAATGGCAAAACCCATATCATTTAACAAACGTGATTTAGAAAAGAAGAGACAGCTGAAAAGAGCAGAGAAACAAAAAAAGAAGGAAAGTCGCAAAGCAAATAGTACAGGAGGTTCTTTTGACAGTATGATTGCTTACGTAGACGAGTTTGGTGTTATCACCGACACTCCTCCAGATCCAACAAAAAAACAAGAAGTAGATATTGAAAATATTGATATTTCTACACGCCCTAAAGAACATGAAGATGAAGTTGTTCTAAAAGGACAAGTAGAACATTTCAATGAAAGTAAAGGCTATGGATTTATAAAATGCCTGAACAACAATTACAAATATTTCTTTCATATCAGCAGTGCACCTGATAATATTACAGAAGGTAACTTAGTTACTTTTGAATTAGAAAAAGGTCAACGAGGTATGAATGCTGTAAGAGTATCTATTACCAAATAATAAATATCAGAAACACAATTAATAACACTAAAATAAAATTACATGAACATTTATGTTGCAAATTTAAACTATAGCATCGACGATGCAGGTTTAGAAGATTTATTCACAAAATTCGGCGAAGTATCTTCTGCTAATATCATTACTGATAGAGAAACAGGTAGATCTAGAGGTTTCGGTTTTGTAGAAATGCCAAACAACGAAGAAGGACAACAAGCTATTGACGAACTTAATGATTCTGAACAAGAAGGCAAAGTTATCACAGTAAACGTTGCACGTCCTAAAACAGACAGACCAAGCCGTGGTGGTAATGGTGGTGGATATAATAGAAGATACTAATTCTTCTTTTTAATATTTCACTAGAAACCTATTATATATATAAAAGGCTGTAATCAAAGATGATTACAGCCTTTTTAGTGTGCTTTCCATCTACCTGCGACACATTACACTCTTCACTCTTACTAAGTCACCCATAGCTATCTATTTCTCTCTGCTATCAAATTGTTAGAACAACTCTTCAACATATACTTTCCGCCAACATTAAGCAAAGATATAGCTAAAAGCAGGAAATAGCGAAGCTAGCCAATTATGATTAAAGAGCTACTATAACCAAAAATGTATCAAAAAGCAATATCTACAAATTGCGATATCCACACTGACATTAAACCACGTAAAGAAATACAAAAACGCTCTTCCCAAAGAGAAACTAAAAGTTTCTCGCCAAAAGTTTTTTATTTCACTTTTCTTCAGAAAAGCGAATCTCAGCGAAGCGTAATAAAAGGCGAAGCAAAAGTATAGCTGAAAGCAAAGAATTGCGAAGCCTGCCGATTAATGATTAAAGGGAAATTGCATGCAATTTCTTTAATCGGCGACAGCTCGAAGAGCTGTAATAACGAATAATATATCAAAAAGCAATATCCACACTGACATTAAACCCCCTAAAAAAGCACAAAAAACGCTCTTCCAAAAGAGAAATGAAGTTTCTCGCCAAAAGTTTTTTATTTCACTTTTCTTCAGAAAAGGGAATCTCAGCGAAGCGTAAAAAAAGGCGAAGCAAAAAAGTAGCTGAAAGCAATGAACAGCGAAGCCAGCCGATTAATGATTAAATTGAAATTGCATGCAATTTCTAATTAATCGGCAACAGCTCAAAGATCTGTAATCTACATCAATGTATTAGACATCTTACGTTCTACGTGATTAATAGCATTTTTTATATAATAATTATCCTTTCTATCATCTAAACACAACAAAATACTAAAATACTTTTCTGCAAATTGATATTCTATACTATTTATAAAACTTAACCAACCTATGATTTTTTCTGATCTCTTTTTTAACATTTCATCAGTTATCTCAGATTCCTCTTTTTTTAAAATTCTTGCAACATTTGATTTTAAACCATATTTAGATATACAATATATTTCAGCTCTTAAACGCTTTTTTACACGTTTAGGTATTCTTGGTTTTACAGAATCTTCAACAGATAAACCTGTTACATATTGTCCATTACCTTTATAATAAAAACGTGTTTTGGATTCATTTATTTCAAAATAATATTTTTTTAAAACTTCTAAAATATCATCTAAAACATCAACTTTATCTCCTGAAAAAGACATATCATCAGCATAGCGAGTATAAACAATATCATAATT
>JADFUS010000032.1 GCA_015222165.1 Bacteroidota bacterium | reverse complement strand
GGTGATTATGGTGCTGCTGTAGGAGCTTCGTTCCTTGAAATAAATACAGTACAAAACATGTTAAACAAACATACAGTTTTAAAACAAAATAATTAATAATGGAACCAATAAAACCTTCTGAACTTATATTCCATGCAGATGGAACAATATATCATTTGGGCTTAAAACCTGAAGATGTCGCCCCAACAGTAATTGTTGTTGGCGACCCTTCACGTGTTAATATTGTAGCCTCTTTTTTCGATAAGATAATTCTTGAAAAAAGTAATAGAGAATTTCATTCGATTCTTGGAGAATATAGGGAAAAGAGGGTGTTGGTAATTTCTTCGGGAATAAGTTCCGATAACATAGACATACTAATTAATGAGCTTGATGCTTTGGTAAATATAGATTTAGAAACTCGTTTGCCAAAAGAGGAATTAACAAAACTTAAAATTATTCGCTTAGGTACTTGTGGTGCTGTGAGCAATGATGTTGAGCTTGGCGATTTTGTTCTTAGTAGATATGCTATTGGTGGAGATGCTACGTTAAACTATTATGTTGATAGTGAACACGTTCGTTATTTCCAAGCCGAAGATCTATTTATAGAAAAAATGGGTTGGGATTGTGATTTATTAGGGCGACCTTATGCTGTTGAAGCATCTCCTTCTTTGAGAGATATGTTTTCAGATTTTACAAAAGAAGGCATAACTTATTGTGCAGGAGGTTTCTATGCTCCTCAGGGTAGAGCTTTACGATTAGAGCCATTAATTCCACAATTTATAGAAAAAATGGAAGGCTATAGTTATAATGATATTCCTATGCTTAACATAGAAATGGAGGGAGCTATGCTCGTTGGCCTATCACAACTTTTAGGTCATGAAGCGGTAACAATTTCTCTTATTATAGCTCATAGATGCAAAAAAGACGTAAATATAGATTATAGTCTTAAAGTTAAAGAAATGATAAATAGTGTTTTAGATAGAATATAATATAAGTATGAAAATTAATATTTCAAGTTCGGAGTTATTTGCTTCGTTGCAATATGCAAGTAGAGCATTGGGAGTAAAAACAACAATGCCTATTCTTGACCATTTTCTTTTTGAAGCGTCAGAAGATAAACTTAAAATCACGGCTTCAGATAGAGAAACTACTCAGATAGTGTCTTTAGAACCAAATTCTATTGATGAAGAGGGAGCTATTGCTGTTCCATCTCATCTTTTATTAGATTCATTAAAAGAGTTTGTCGATCAACCAATAACTATAGAAACAAATGTTGACACTTTAGAGGTTGTTATTTCTTGGGAAACAGGTGCTATAAGTGTTCCAGGTATGTCGGCAGAGGGTTATCCCGATGTTACAAAACAAATCGAAGAAGAGACAAAAAAATTCTCAATAGATGCTTCAGTTTTATTTGACGGTATAGCGTTAACTGTTTTTGCTTCTGCAGAAAAAAGTATTCGCCCGATAATGAATGGTGTATTTATGGATATTACTCCAAATGAAATTATCTTTGTTGCTACAGACGGACACAAACTAGTGAAAGTTCCTGTAGAGAAAACTTTTGATATCGAAGAACGTATGTCTTTCACACTTCCTCGAAAAGCTGCAACGCTTCTAAAAGGTTTCTTAACAAAAGAGAGTGGAACAGTTGAAGTTAGTTTTGATAGCAAAAATATTCATTTTAAATATGACGATAGTATCCTTATCACTCGTGCTATAGAGGGTACATATCCAAATTATAATGCTGTTATTCCTCAAAATAATAAATCTAAGGTAGTTGTAAATCGTCGTAATTTATTGAACACTGTAAAACGTGTTTCAGTATGTTCTGATCAAGCAAATAAACTTGTCAAAATGACTCTTGGAGAAGATAAATTAGGACTTGCAGCTTGTGATATAGATTTCGCAACATCTGCTGATGATAGAATAGAATATTCTTATGAAGGAGATAATATTGCTATAGGTCTAAGAGCTAATCATATTGTTGAGATGCTTTCTGTTATGTCTTCTGAAGAAGTTGCTTTAGAGCTTACAGATGCTACTCGTGCAATGCTTATTTTGCCAGTTAATAGCGAAAATGAGTGTGAAAAAAATATGGTTATGTTATTAATGCCAATAATGCTTTAGATATGGGATTAAATTTAGTTCGTCCATTGGTGACTTTCGATCTTGAAACTACAGGTATCGATGTTGTTAAAGACAGAATAGTAGAAATTTCTATTATAAAAGTTTTTGCCGATGGTAAAAAAGATGTTAAAACAAGAAGGGTAAATCCTCTTATGCCTATTCCTGCGGGATCTTCGGCTATACACGGAATATTCGATGAAGATGTTGTCGATTGCCCTCCATTTAAATCTATTGCAAAATCTCTTGCCGTATATATTACGGGTTGTGATATTGCAGGGTTTAATTCAAATATGTTCGATATACCAATGCTTATGGAAGAATTTTTGAGAGCAGGAGTAGACATAGACCTTAAAAAAGTCAATGCTATTGATGTTCAAAATATTTTTCATAAAATGGAACAAAGAACACTTGTTGCTGCCTATAAATTTTATTGTCAAAAAGATTTAACCGATGCCCACTCTGCCGAGGCAGATGCTATGGCAACATTCGAAGTTCTTGAAGCTCAGATAGAAAGATATTCTGATGTTTTGAACGGCGAGGTTAAAGATTTATCAGAATTTTCTGAACGTAAGAAGTTTGCGGACTATGCTGGACGTGTTCTTTTTAATGAAGAAGGTGAGGAAGTTTTTGGTTTTGGTAAGCATAAGGGTGTCTCTGTAGAAAGTGTATTCAAAAGAGAACCAGGATATTACACATGGATAATGAATGGTGATTTTCCAGAATATACAAAAAAAATTCTAACTAATATTCGTTTACGAACTAAATAAAAAATGCGTAAATATATACTTATACTTCTTTCTTTTTTGTGTTTTGAAATAGGAACATCTTATGTTTCTTCTTCAGTTTATGCTGGCGAACCTCAGCCTTTAAAACGACATCAATATCTAAAACATAATGCTCGTAGTGGTGAGAGTATATCTTCAATATTAAAGATATATAATATCCCTCTTGCTATTGTTTTGGTAGATAACCCTAAAATGCGAGACTTAAATTATTCTTTACAAAAAGGAAATAGAATTTATATTCGAAAAGAGAGTATTGGGTGTGCTACAAAACACGAAATAGATGAAGAAATAAAGTTGTATAATAAGGCTCGAGGGATAATGCCTTATCAGGATACTTCGTCTGTAGTTAAAAAAAAGAGTGAAATAATCCCTTTAACAAAAGAAGATTTGCGTAGTGCAGAGATGTCTAAGCATATAGTTTTGCCTAAGGAAACGCTCTATTCTATATCCAAACAATATGGAGTGTCTATAGATGATATCAAAATTATTAATCCTGAGGTAGCACAATTCGGTCTTAAAATAGGAATGGAAATTACTATTCCTATTGTTTCAAAATCTAATAATAGTGGCTTTTTACCTACAATACCTATTATTTCTAAATCGCTCTTTTTAAAATCAAATACGGATACTCATGTTAATGTTGTAGTGATGTTGCCAATAAGTGGCGTTAACGAAAATATGAGCGAGGGTATGGAATCCTTATATAAAGGTATGCTCGTAGCTATGGATTCTTTAAAAAGTGATGGGCTTACAATTCATGTGGAGCTTTTCGATACGAAGAAAAATACTTACACTGTAGATTCTATAATAAATACTGGAGCTTTTAATAATGCTGATATTATTATAGGTCCAGTTTTTAATAATACCTTTAATGTAGCATCTCGTTATGCAGAAAGTTTAGGAATACCTATAATTTCTCCGCTTACAGATGTTTCTTCCAATTTACCAAATGTAGTGCAGATGAGCCCTTATCTTCCAGATAGATACGATAAGTTGCCTGCTATGTTTAATAAAAAGAAAGTTGTTTTCTTTAAATCTTCATCGGACGATATCCAATTTAAAGCTCAAGTGAGTAATGCTGTTTCAAAAGTAAAGGCAGATGTTGGAGATATTCTGATATATAAAAAAGATTTAAAACCAGAAGATATTCTTCCTTTTGCTGATGATAAACAAAAAACTATTTTCGTTATTTCTGCAACAAATCTTGTTGAAGCAGAGATGATGATATCAAAATTAACAGCTTTTGTAAATAGTTATCCTTATAAAAAAATAGCTGTCTATTCTGCTGGAAATCTTGCCAAAATTGACGAGATAAAAAAAGCAGAATTTTTTAAAGTTGAAACATCATATATAACTTCATATCATTGTGATAGGATAAATGAAAAGTCATATAATTTTGAGAAAAAATATATCAACTTTTATAATGAAATTCCTAATATGATGTCTTATAGAGGTTATGATATGACAATGATATTTTTGCCTTCATTAAGAAATTATGGCGGTCAAATGTTGAAATCTATAGAGGGAATAATTTTTACACCATTACAAGTAAGTTATTCTTTCTTTTTGCCCACTGAAAATGGAAAACTCGTAAATGAGGAGTGGTCATTGGTTAAATATAATCTTAACAAATCAATAGAAATACAATAGTTATGCTTTTTATAGAACGTAAAGAGGAGCAACGTAAGCGTTGGGGAAAAATTAATATTGAAATGGAGAAATTGGGTGCTGATGCACTTTTGGTCTCTTCAAAAGTTAATAATTTCTATGTTGCTGGACGTATATTCATGGGATATAGTCTTATTATGAAAAATGGTAGGGTCATATTTTTTGTTCGTCGTCCATTAGATGCTGAGGGAGAAGAGGTTGTTTATATCAAAAAACCTGCGGATATGGTAGCATATTTGAATGATAATGATATAATGCCTAAAAAGATTCTTTTTGAAGATGATAAAATGTCGGTAAATGATTTCCGTCGTCTGCAAAAAATGTTTTTAGGAGTCGAATTTTCTGGTGGAGGTAGTGTTTTGAGTTATTGTCGAAGCATTAAAACACCTTATGAAATGGAACTTATAAAAATTTCTGGAGATATTCATTCTAAAACATATTCTGCTGTTCCTGAATTCTTTAAAGAGGGTATGACAGATAGACAATTGTCGTTGTTAGTAGAAAATCGTATGCGTGAAAATGGTTCTATAGGAGTGTCGAGAATTGCTGGCGATACTATGGAAATTCATGTATGTACGGTTCTTGTAGGAAATAATGCTGATGCTTATTCTCCTTATGATTTTGCTACAACTGGTGGAGGAGTAGATAGTTCATTCCCAGTTGGTTATAACGGAACAAAAATCAAACAAGGTATGAGTATCATGGTTGATGGTTGTGCAAATAAACATGGTTATCTTAGTGATATGACACGTGTTTTTGCTGTTGGCGAACTTTCAGATTTAGCACTTCATGCTTATGCTACGTCTGTAGCAATTTATCATGAAATGGTGAAAATGATAGAAGTTGGCACAAAATGTAGTGACATATATAATAAGGCTTTTGATATGGCAAAAGAGGCTGGATTGTCAGAGTATTTTATGGGACACAAGCAACAAGCTGGTTTTGTAGGTCATGGAGTTGGTATCGAATTAAACGAAGCACCAGTTATAGCTCCTCGTTCAAGGAGTATTGTTGAAATGGGAATGGTGATGGCTTTAGAACCTAAATTTGTTATTCCAGAAGTTGGAGTAATGGGTATGGAAAATACGGTTGCCCTTACAGAAAAAGGAGTTATCGTATTAACAGAAGGTGATTATCAATTAAAGCAATTGCTTTAAATTTAAAAATATGAAAATAGTCTATTTTATCAATTATATTCATGCCTCAGGGGGTATGGAGCGTATGGTGGTAAACAAGGCTAATGCTTTTGTAGATAAAGGCATTGACGTATCTATTGTTACGTGTTTACCAAAAGATAAAAATCTATTTTTTGAGATAGATTCACGAGTAAAAATAGTAGATACAAATATAGATTATCAAAAAATAGAAAAGAGAAATGCTTTAGTAAAATCTATTTCTCATTTTTTTCTGAATATTAAACATAAAGCGTTTATAAAGAAATATCTCTTTGAAAATAAAGTGGATATAGCTATTTCTATGCATAAGGAAGAGAGACGTTTTTTGCCATTTATAAAAGACGGAAGTAAAAAAATCATAGAGATACACTATGATAAAGGTGCTGCAACATTTGGTCATAATAAATTCCGTTTTTCAAATCTTATACGATTAGATTCTCTTATAAAATCGTTAATTTTAAAGAAAAGCTTTGCAGAAATTGTTGAAATGAAAATGATTTCTAGATATGATAAATTCATTGTTTTGACACATGAAGATGCCGAGCAATGGGGTAATTTATCTAATATTTCTGTCATTCCTAATTTTATTAATTCACGTCCTATTTTATCGAATTGTGAAAATAAAAATGTTATTTCTGTTGGTAGATATAATGTTGTTAAGGGTTATGATATGCTCATAAATTCTTGGGCAGAAGTTGTAAAAAACGATATAGCTAAGGGTTGGCATTTAAATATTTATGGCGAAGGAGAATTAAAGAAAAAGTTGCAAAATCAAATAAATAATTGTAATTTACAAAGCTATATAACGCTTAATTCTGCAACACAACATATTGTTGAGAAATATGCAGAAAGTTCGATATACATATTATCTTCACGTTCGGAGGGTTTTCCTATGGTTCTTCTTGAAGCTATGTCAGCAGGAATTCCTGCAATTTCGTTTGCTTGCAAGTGTGGACCAAAAGATATGATTCTTAATGGGGAGAGTGGTTTTATTATTGATAAAGTTGGAGATGTTAATACTATGGCATACAGAATAATAGAGCTAATGAAAGATGATAATAAACGTAAGGAAATGGGGAGGTTATCTTCACAAAGAGCTTTGCTATTTTCTGAAAAAAATGTTGTCTCAAAATGGATAAAACTTTTTGAGGAGTTATCGTCAAAATGAGATTAAAAAATTAAAAATATATATTATGTATAATACAAGAAAACTTACGGATACTGTTTCGTGTATTGGTGTTAACGATAGAGTAACGCCTTTATTTGAATCTATGTGGCCTTTGCCAAATGGTGTGGCTTATAATTGTTACCTTATAAATGACGAGAAAACAGCTCTTTTGGATACAGTAAAATTGGGAACAACGCCTAATTTTATTGAAACTGTTGAGACCATTTTAGATGGGAAAAAGTTAGATTATCTTATAGTTAATCATGTTGAATTAGATCATGCTGGAGAATTTCGTACTATACTTGAACGTTATCCCGAGGTTATGGTTGTTGGTAATGCAAAAACAAAACAGATTTTAGAGTGTTATTTCGGAGAGTTAAAATCATTTTTTGAAGTTAAGGAGGGTGACGAAATATCTTTGGGTTATCACACATTAACTTTTTATTTTGCTACTTGGGTACACTGGCCAGAGGTTATGATGACATATAGCAAAACAGAGAAAATTTTATTCTCGGCAGATGCTTTTGGTACTTATGGTACAATGGACGGAGGAGTTTTTGATGACGAGGTGAATTTTGACTATTATCTAGATGAAATGCGTCGTTATTATACAAATATCGTAGGGAAATATTCTAAATTTGTGCAGAAAGCTCTTGCTAAATTGGAGGGTGTAGAGATAAAAGCTATTTGTCCATTGCACGGGATAGTATGGAGAGAAAATCCGAAACGTGTGATTTCTTTATATGATAATTGGAGCAGATGGAATGCCGATGAAGATGCCGTAGTAATAATTTATGGTTCTATGTATGGAAATACAGCTATTATTGCTGATGCTTTGGCACGTGAAATTTCAAAATTAGGAGTAAAAGATATCCGTGTATATGATGTTGCTAAAACACATATTTCTACTCTTTTAAGTGAAGTTTGGCGTTGTAAAGGTGTTGTTTTAGGTAGTTGTGCTTATAATGCAGGAATGTTTCCTCTTATGTCACATCTTACAGAGGCAATTATTCATGCTGGTTTAAAAGATAGAAAAGTAGCACTTTTTGGTTCTTATTCATGGAACGGAGGAGGAGTAAGAAATCTTAAGAAATTTGTTGAAGAAACGGGTTGGACTCTTACTGGCGAGCCTTTAGATGTTAAAGGAACTGCAACGCAAGACAAGCTTACACCGCTTACAGAACTTGCAAAAGCGTTTGTTTTTCATAAATAATAAATTAAATAGAGTAATGAATATTAAATAATGTTTATTACTCTATTTCAAATATAGATATATGAAAAGAAAAATATTTTTTACAATAGTTTTATTATTATCAATATTAACAAGTTGTTCATATTTTGATATTTCTGATGATATACCAAAGAGTTGGAAAGATATTCGTATTTTTACTACTGCTCAATATGATGATGTTGAATTTGTTGTTTTTTGTTATGAAACAGAAGCCCCTTATTTGGGAATTAGTGATTTAGGAGAGCCATATATAAATGGACTTAGAGTTGATGCTAATTTATATTCTGAATATTTATATGGTATTCCCGGATATAAGTGCGATTTTTCAGGAACTTATTATTGGCCAGATGAAAATAGATTGCAAGCTTTTGCTATATTCCCATTTGATAAATTTATATTAGATTATAAGGTTGAAGAAAAATCATACCCCTCATTTAAATATATTATTGCTGATGCAGAAGAGTCGAAAGAAATTTTTGTTTCAACTCTTCAAGATGAGAAGAGAGAGAAAGATGAATATTTTGCTTTTTTAAATTTCGAATTTGTTCCTATTTTATCGAAAATTAATCTTTTGTTTGAAGGAAAAGAAGAAGAGTATATTTATTTTATTACTGATGTTGAGTTTCAAAACTTTAAAAGTAAAGGTAAATTTACTTTCGCTAATGCATATAGAATTGGTTCATGGAGCGAACAAGAGGAAAATATAAATTATTCTTATTCTTTATCATCTCCATTTATTGTATGTGGAAAAAGTTTAAAAGATTTTTATGATAGTGAAAGTATGCTTACACTAATACCTCAAGAATTTTCGGAAGAAACGAAATTCAAAATAACATATTCAGTAAGAAATTCAAAAACTGGTTTAGACGTTTATAAAGGTTCTAAATATGTTGATGTCTCAAATTATAATTTAGAAAAAGGGAATATTATTGATTTTTGTTTCACATTACCAATAGATGAAAGTAAAATTTCTTTTACGACAAAGTATAATGAAGATAATAGAGAAAAACCAGAAGATAGGCATATTGTTAAGTTAAATAAAGCTAAGACAACTATTGTTGAAACTGATACCGAACAGTTGGAGCTTTCTTTTAATTTTGAATATGAGTATGAATATGATGATATTTATACTTGGTCTACTAGTGATAGTTCGGTTGCTTCTGTTGATAGATTTGGTTTGGTTACAGCTGTTGGTAATGGTACAGCAGTGATTTCTGCATATGTCGCTTTGAATGAGGACTACTTTTTATATAACAATGAACCTCAATGTAAAGTTACTGTTACAGATATAATTACTATCCCAGATGTTTTGTTTAAGAAAGAGTTGTTAGATTCAGATATAAATTTAAATGGAGATGATAAAATTTCTATGGAAGAGGCTCTTAATGCTAAATCTTTAAGGATTAGTTCTAAAGGTATATCCTCTCTTGAAGGTATTAGATATTTTAAAAATCTGAAAAAAATAATTTGTTCAAAAAATAATTTATCAATTCTTAATTTGAGTGGTTTTAGTAATTTAGAATATTTAGATTGTTCAGATAATAAAATAGAAAATTTAAATATTGAAGATTGTAGTAATCTTGAAACTTTAGATTGTTCTAATAATAAATTAAAAAGTTTTGAAGAAGAATCTTGCTATAAATTAAAAATCCTTGAGTGTTCAAATAATTTAATAAATCGTATGTCAGTATTAAATTATGAAGAATTGGAAATTTTAAACTGTTCTTATAATCAATTAAAAACTGTTGATATAACTGCAAATAAATTGTTAAGTGAATTTGATTGTAAAAATAATGATGATTTAGAATCTATATATGTATGGAGAAATTTTGATAAACAAGATGACTCTAATTTTTCGAAACCATCATCGGCTATATATGTAAAAGAATAAATTAAAATAATAAAAAATGAGAGGCTAAATTGTGCGTTAAGCATGGTTTAGCCTTTTTTTTTATTATCAATAAATCAAGTAATTAGCTCAATATGTATTCTATTATAAATACTAAGAATAATTTTATATGGTATAACTTTTGCTACTTATTTATTATTAGTCATTAATTCTATTTATTATGAAAAATATAAAAGTTTTATTGTTAACAATGTTTTTTACCAGTACTGTAATGGTAGTTTTTGCTTGTAGAAAAATTGATAGAAATGTTAGAGCTCAACTTATACCTTCGCATATTAATCTTGTTGAAGAAAGAGGTATGGTGGAAGTGAATTTCAGAGTAGAGATACCTTATAATTTTGTACGTAGAGCAGAGAGATTTGTTTTTACACCTGTGCTAACAGATTATAATAATATTTATGAATTACCAAGTATAGTAATTGATGGTGACAAATTTTATAAATTATTAAATGAAGGAGTATATAAGGATAGTTTAGATTTTGATGATGTTGCTTTTTTAGCATTCGGAGATTCTAAGATTTTGAATTATAGTCATACTTTTGAATTCGAGGAGTGGATGGAGTGGTCTAATCTTATATGTTTCCAAAATAAAATTAATCGTAAAGAAACGGTAGTTTTAGATGAACAGCTTTATGCTAAGGGTGTTAAAGTTATGCGTCCTACGAAAAAAAAGGTTGAAAAGTGTATTTTGATGATGGAGGAAAAATCTAATTCTGAAATTATGAAAGTCTATTTTTCTAAAAATAGTTGTGAGGTAGATATAGATTATTGTGATAATATGTCCGAATTAGTGAGATTGGGTGTAGAAGTAAATAAAATTTTTAGTAATTCTAAAAACATAATAGATAATATAGTTATAGTTGTAAGTTCTTCTCCAGAAGGTAATTATAAGTCGAATGAGAAAATGGCAATGAAAAGAGCTATGACAATAAAAAATTATCTTAAAAAGACATTAGAATTATCAACAGAGAATTTGGATAAAATAGAGGTTATATGTATAGCGGAAAATTGGAACTATTTAAAAACTCTTGTTTCTGCTTCACGAATAAAAGACAAGAAAAAAATGTTGACGGTTTTTGATATTCAGAATTTAAATTATAGAGAAAATGTAATGTGTAAAATGTCAGAATATAAATATGTTAAAGATGTTTTATTCCCACAATTGCGTTATGCGACTTTTATGGTGAATTACAGATGTAAAAAACCAATGATGTAATATTTAAATGACAAAAAGATATAAGTAGAACTTTTTGTTGTAATAATATAAATAGTATTAAAAAAAATGCGAAAAGAGGCTTTTATATGGCTACTTTTCGTATTTTTGTATTATGAGAGATAAATATCACAATTATTTAGGTATAAAAGATTTATCATTAATTTTTTTAATTTTTTTTGTAGTAAATGCTTTTTCAGGAGTTATATATTGGGCTACTGATTTTGATATTGCAATAGAGAATTATTCTAAGATTTGTTATGTCCCGTGTTTTATAATTATAATTTTATTAACAGCATTTTATAGAGAAAAAAGATTAAAAAAATCGCTTTCTTTAAAGATAAAAAGAGGGTTGTTTGATGCTCGATATGCTTTGATAGGTATAATAATGTTAATATTTATAAACATCTTCCTTGAGCCTATAATGGCGGTGTTACCCGATGATAAACAGTCATATATAGATTTTTTTGGTGGTGGAAATAGGAGTTTTACAATAATATTATCTGTTGTTTTTGCGCCTATTTTAGAAGAGGTGTTTTTTCGACGTATGGTATTAAGAGATTTGTGTAACCATTTTGTTGCGTGGAAAGCAATATTACTGTCAGCACTATTTTTTGCTTCGGTACATTTAAATTTTGTTCAGGGGATACCTGCTTTTTTTGCGGGTGTTTTATTGGGATATATTTATGTAAAAACAAATTTCAGTCTTACGACAACAATTTTTATTCATTTTTTTAATAATCTTGTTTCTATGGAGATTGTAACGAATGGGCTTATGAGCGAAAGTATGTCTTTTTCTTCTATGATAACAGATACCACAATTTATTGGGGAGTTTATATAG
>JADFUS010000031.1 GCA_015222165.1 Bacteroidota bacterium | reverse complement strand
TGTCCCAGCAAATGCCTCTTAAAAAAAATAGAGGAATATGTGTACTAACTCACACGAATGTGGCTATAAATGAAATAAAAAGTCACGCTGACTTTGCTTCCCACAAGCTCTTTAATTACCCAAATCATTTTGGAACAATTCAAAGCTTCGTGGATAAATATCTTGCGATACCAGCATACATCAATAAATTTAACCGAAGACCATTGTTTATAGATAATGAAAGATATTTTGATAAGATGGAAAGATTAAGAAAATATTTGGGTAAAAGAACAAATGCTTTTTGTTATAGAAGTGGACAAAAAAATTATCCTTACTCTCTTAAATTTAATAATTTCGCACTAGATCACAATAATATCTGTCAAAAACTTAATTTAGATTTAAATGATACAACTCAAAAATTAATATATAATAAGTTGTTGAGATTAAAAAAGTGGATACTTTCGGATGGAATACTGAGCTATGACGATGCATATTTTTTGGCGGCAGAATATATTAGAAAATACCCTAATTTAAAAAATTTAGCTTCAAAGAGATTTATTTATGTTTTTGTTGATGAAATGCAGGATACAAGCGCAATCCAATCCGAACTTTTCAATAATATTTTCAATGAAAATGTTGTTATCCAAAAAATAGGCGATTTAAATCAATCAATATTTGACTATGACGCTGATTTGGAATGTGGATGGACAGTAAATAATGACAGAACTATGTGTATTACAGGCAGTAAAAGATTTCCAAGCTCTATAGCAAGTAAGGTGGAAAATCTTTGTGTTTTCCGGCAGCACATAAAAGGGAATGGCAGACAAAATGAAATTACTCCTGTAATCATTGTTTATGATGACAATACTATTCAACAAGTTCTAAACCAATTCGGTGAAATAATTATAAAAAATAACCTATATCAACATGAGAATAGGATATTTAAAGCAGTTGGTTGGCGAGGTAAACCGCATGACAGCAAAAGAACTATACCTAGCTACTGGGACGGCTACTCCAAAGAAATAAAAGTTAAAAGAACTGAATTTAGTAATTTAAAAAGCTATTTAACTCCACAACCTGATAGTTTTATTTTTTTGAAAGGGATTAATTTTTACAAGAGAAGATTAGTTGGGGCTTTCCTAAAGTGTTTAAGAATTGCCAAAATTACTGACAACGATAGAGCGTTCACAGATAAGAAACTGCATAGATATATCTTAGAAAATGACCCGAATTTTTATAAATACTTTCGGATTAGATTAGCTACATGGTGTTTACAGATTCACGAAAAAAAAGAAGTTTTTGAAGAGATAAATAATTTTCTAACAAATGAATTTAGGGATTTTTTCAATTATCAAGTGAATGGCGAGCTTACAAATTTTATCAATTCTTCCGATTCGGAAGTGGATAACGAAGAAGCACTGCAAAGCAATAATATATATAAATATTCTTCTGGGACAACCGAGATTGAAATCGAAGTTTCGACTATTCACGGTGTTAAAGGTGAAACGCATACCGCAACATGTTACCTTGAAACTTTCTGTTATAAATATGATATAAAGAGAATAATGGATTACATGAAGAGCCAGTACACTGAACCAACACAAAAAAGGATAAAACAAAATCTCAAAATGGCATTCGTAGGAATGTCACGTCCATCCCACCTTCTTTGCGTTGCGCTTCATCGGGATAGTATTTCTGGGCAAGAAGAAGCACTACATAGTAGTGGTTGGGATGTTAATAATGACTTGTGCACAGGTAGAAATGATTGAAATAAGTAGATTATTTGTAACCGATCGTCGAAAAGTATCCGGTGGTGTGCTTGTATAATATGGTAAGCCTCCATAACTATGAGACTGAAAAAAGAACAGAGAACGGTTGTAATAGCTCAATAATTCGATAACTTTTTACGGAGAATCTATGAGACCTGAGGAGTTTCTTACCTGATGGTTAAGGCTTTAGGTGTTATTATAGAGAAACGTCTTAAAGGAAGACCTCGTAAAATGGTAAGCTAAACCATAGAAAAAATAGGATGTGTCTATTTAAAATAAAATAGTATCGGAGG
>JADFUS010000007.1 GCA_015222165.1 Bacteroidota bacterium | reverse complement strand
TTATGGTTTCAGCTTTGTTAAATAAAACAAAACCTGCAAATGATGAAAAAATAACTCTTGATTTTAAACATATTCTTTCTCAAATAAATTTCACTTTGAAAGGAGAAGCAGCAGATTTTAAATATACAGTAACAAAAATAGAAATTGTAAATGCAAATTATATTGGTGATTTCACATTTGATGGTACAGTAAACATAGGAGCTTGGGATAATTATGAATTTATTGGCGATTATGCTATTGATTTGACAGAGAATAATGTTGTTGAAGGAATAAGATCATTAAGAGTTGAGAATAACATTATGATGCTTCTTCCACAAACACTTCCTGCAGATGCAAAAATCAAAGTCACATATTCTGTAATGCAAGGTGATAGAACTTCAAAAATATTTGACGGTTCGAAAGAAATTTCTCTAGCAAATAAAGTATGGGTAAAAAATACAAGAACTCGATATACTCTAACATTGCCAGTTGGAGGTGATAAGATGACTTTCGATACAAATGTTAGCGATTGGGAAGCTGAAAATCCTGAAGTTTTATCTATTCTTGAGCTTAATAAGTCAACAATGAATCTTAATCATAAATTTAATGAAGAAGAGACATTAGTGGCAACATTAATACCCGAAGATACAGGCGCTTCTTATGAGTGGGAAAGTAGTGACGAAACTGTTGCAACGGTAGATGTAAATGGTAAAGTTAAGGCTTTAGAAGATGGTAACGTAACGATTACTGTAAAATCAAAAGGGCAGTCAGCTTCTTGTGAAGTAACTGTTGTTGATCCTATAATTGAAGAAATTACGGGTGGTTTTAAAGTTTTTTTACTTCAATACCCTGGGATAAATACACTTGACGATGGAGAAATAAGATTAAGTGAGGCTGTCTTGTTTACAGATCCTTTAAATTTACAAACAGGGACTATGAGTGATATAAAAGGGATAGAATATTTTAAAAATATAAAAAGTTTAGACATGGGTCAATTTGGATTAAGAGAAGATAAGATGTCTTCTTGTGGACTTAGTTTAAATACAAAATTAGAAACTTTAATTTGCTCTACGATATTAGAGATTGAAAATTTTGATTTAACACCAAATACGGCATTGAAAACTTTAGATTGTTCTTTCTCAAACATTGTAAAATCAATTGATATAAGTATGTGTAAAGGACTTGAAAATTTCAATTGTCAACTTTGTGGTGATTTAGAAACCGTTTATGTATGGGAAGGGTTTGATATTAACAATTATCCTAACTTTACAAACAGTGGCAATTTTAATTATGTTGTAAAATAATTAGATAAGCTAAACTTTGTATTAAGCGAGGCATATTTCGTTTACCTAAAATAAAAAGAGACCATTATTCTATTTTAAATAGAATAATGGTCTCTTTTATATAGTTAGTTATTATCTTGAAGAGGTGTTTACGATAGGTTGAGTTTGCTCGTCAGAACATAAAACAACTAATAAATTGCTAACTAAATTAGCTTTTTTATCTTTGTCCATTTCTACAATATTCTCGTTTTCAAGTTTGTCTATAGCAAGTTTTACCATAGAAACAGCACCTTCAACAATTTTCTCACGTGCAGAAATTATAGCGTCAGCTTGTTGTCTTCTCAACATTACAGAGGCGATTTCAGGAGCATAAGCAAGATAGTTTATACGAGCTTCCATAACTTCAATTCCCGCAATGCTTAGACGATTATTAAGTTCTTGTTCGAGTCTTTTTGTTATAGCATCTCCGCCCGAACGAAGAGTTACTTCTTCTCCGCTTTCATTGTTATCATAAGAGTATTCGCTTGCGATATTTCTTAAAGCCGAGTCGCTTTGTATAGATACAAATCTTTGAAATGTTGCCATACGAGAAGATAGGCTTAAACCTCCAATGTTTATGCTTTCAATAGAATTTGTTTCAGAGCTATCTATATCAAAAAGAGCTTTATAACTATCTCTTATTTTCCAAACAAGCACCAAGCCAATCATTACGGGGTTACCTGCTTTATCGTTAACTTTTATAGGTTCCACATCTAAGTTTCTTGCTCTTGATGTAAGTTTTATTTTTGTGTAAAAAGGATTTATCCAAAAGAAACCATTATCTTTTATTGTTCCTTTATATTTTCCGAATAACATTATTATTTTCATGTCATTAGGTTCAATCATAATGAATCCAGACATTCCTAAAAAAGCAAATAGGATAAGTATAATCGAAAGTATTATTAATTTTGGCATTACGATGATAAGATACGCCGCAATTATTAGTGCTATTATGATATTAAATATCATAAGAAAGCCGTTGGCTTTTAGGCTTTTAAATTCTGTTTCCATAATATTATTTTTAGTTTGTGTAAATATAAAAAAAACATTTCCAAAAATAATGATTCTCAGAAATGTTTATAAAATAAATTTATTTAGTTTTAATTTTTTTATATTGCGTCAGAAGCTTTCACTTTAAGAAGTTCAACTTCAAATTCAAGAGCTTCACCAGCAAGAGGTCCTTGGTTTCCATAAGCAAGGTTTGAAGGAATAAATAATTTTATTTTTCCGCCTTCACCAATTAATTTGATACCTTCTTTCCAACCTTCAATAACATCACCAAGAGGGAATTCTGCAGGTTCTCCTCTGTCATAAGATGAATCAAAAACTTCACCATCATTTAAAGTACCTTTATAATCTACTGTTACTATGCTCTCATTTGTAGCGATATTTTTCATATCTCCAGTTTCTATAATTTCATAAAGAAGACCAGATTCAGTTTTTTTAACACCTTTTCTTTTTTCTACTTCAGAAATAAAATTATTTGATATTTCAGATTTTCTTGCAGGAAGAATAACTGTAAGATAGTTTCTAAAATATTCGTTAGATTCTGTTAAAATAGAATCTACAGCTTTTTTATCTTCGTTTTGAAGTATGTTTTGCATTGCTTGAGAAACAATCTTAGTGTCTATTTCTCCAGCTTTGAAACTTGATTTAAGTTGCATACCCATAAGGTTGCCAATAGCGTTAGATAAAGAATCTGATTCGCTTTTAAGGGCAGTATTTGTTCCGATATTGCCACATGAAGTCATAATAGACATTACGGCTACACTTGCTACTAATAATTTTTTCATATTTTTTAAAATTTTAATTTGTTACAAAGTTAATGATTCACGTTGAAATTTTCACCAACAATAACAGTAATTGCTTTTTCCAATGTTTCAAAAGAGAAAGGAGCGACGCCAAGTGCTTCCCCATCAATTTCTATATTAGCAGTTTTGTTTTTTGTGTGAACTTCAACTTTTCTTCCTCTAAGGTGTGAAGATTGATTCAATTTATATATTTTACCGTTGTAAAGAAGTTTCACGTTAAATAATACATTTAAATTGTGCATCATCTTTATTACAGTAAGATCGAATAATCCATCATTTGCTATAGCATCAGGAATTTGACGCATACCACCACCATTATATTTTCCTATACCTATAGCTGCGGTAAACATTTTTCCACTCCATGCTTTTTCACCGTCAATATAAATATCATAATGACTTGAGAAATACATAAAAACAGCTTTTAGCATACTTAAAAAGTATAACCAATTTACATAAATACCTTTGCCTTTAAGTCTGTTATATTGTTTGTTTACATACGCATCAAAGCCCATACCTGCAACATTTGCCATATATCTTGTTTGATGTACTTTAGATTCGTAGTATCCAACTTTTCCAACATCTTGACGGAACGTTTTTTCCGAAGCAATAGCTTTTATAGCATCTGTATATTCATAGGGTATTCCATACATTCTAACCCAATCATTTCCCGTTCCTGTAGCAATAACTGCTAAAGTTACTTCGTGGGCAGGTATAAATTTCTGAATGAAAAGACCATTTACTACTTCATGAAGTGTGCCATCTCCCCCAACAACAATAACATGACGGTAGCCATTTTTGACTGCCTCCACAACAAGTTCTGTGGCATGATATTTTCTCTCAGTAAAAACCATATCAAAACTTATGCCTTGTTCACGCAAAAGTTTTGTTATTATTGGTATATCTGTGAGTCCCTTTCCACTTCCCGATACGGGATTAACTATGACGAACCACTTATTTATCATATTTCATAAAATAAGAGGCTATCCAATAATTACTTTTAAAAGTAGTTTTTGGTAGCCTCTTTTTGTCTAATTAGTATTATTTTGTAGGAGCATTTTCTATTACAGCTTCAATAAGTTTGAAGAATCTTTCTGTAGATTTTATTTCAACTTTTTCATCTGGAGAGTGAGGATAACAAATTGTAGGTCCAAAAGAGATCATATCCCAATTAGGGAATATACCACCAAGAATACCACACTCTAAACCTGCGTGAATACCTCTGATTTCTGGAGTTTTACCAAATAATTCGTTATACATTTCTAAAGTGCTTTTCAAAATTGGAGATTCCATGTTTGGTTTCCAACCGTGATATCCACCTTCAAGATTACATTCAGCACCAGCAAGTCTAAATACAGAAGACATTCTTTCAGCAAGTTCGTCTTTTGCACTGTCAACAGAGCTACGTATTAAGAAGTTGATTTCAAAATGATCTTCGTTTTGAGTTATAATACCCATATTAGAAGAAGTCTCAACAAGACCAGACATTTCGTCACTCATACGATCAGTTCCGTTAAAAATAGCCTCAATAGTCCAAATAAGCTTGTTTTGAGCGTCTTTGTCCATAACTTTAGATGGAGTTTTAGAGCTTTCAGAAACAACTAGATTCATTTCTGGTTCTACAGCTTTAAATTCGTCCATTATTTTAGCTATAGCTTCATTTGCTTCAGCAATAACATTTTTTACATTTTCTTTAGCTACAACAAAAAGTCCTTTAGCTTCACGAGGAATAGCATTTCTCATGTTACCACCGTTTGCTTCAGCAATACGAATATCGAATTTGTTGTTTAGAGTATTTAGAATTCTAAATAAAACTTTATTTGAGTTTGCACGTTGAAGAATGATTTCCATTCCAGAGTGACCACCTTTCAAATTTGTAATATCAATTTCTATAGCTTGGAAGTTTGCAGGAGTATCTTCTTTTTTGTAAGCAATTTTACCTACTAAATCAACACCACCAGCACAGCCAACATAAATGTCGCCTTCTGTTTCAGAATCAAGGTTTATAAGAACCTCGCCTTTTAGTTCGTCTTCTTTTACAGCAAAAGCACCATACATACCAGTTTCTTCGTCCATAGTGATAAGAGCCTCTAAATTGCCATGTTTTAAGTCTTTGTTTTCGAATACAGCAAGTATAGCAGCAACTCCTAAACCATCGTCAGCACCAAGAGTAGTGCCGTTAGCAGTTACCCAGTCACCGTCAATATATGCTTCGATAGCATCTTTTGTGAAATCGAAATTTACATCACCGTTTTTTTGAGGAACCATGTCCATGTGAGCTTGAAGCACAAGACCTTTTCTATTTTCGTATCCAGCAGTTGCAGGTTTACGTAATATAACGTTTCCAATTTTGTCGACAGTATAATCTATTTTGTTTTCCTTAGCAAATGCAACAATGTGTTCTGCTAATTTCTTAGTGTGTGCAGAAGGGTGAGGAATATTGCAAATGTTTTTAAAATGCTTCCACATTGATTGTGGATTTAGTTTTTCAATATTTGTGTCCATAAACTTAATTTTATATAGTTAAATGATTTGTGCAAGTTAATGTTTTTATTTTATCTGGCAAAATAATTTATTTATAAAAATAATTTATTTTTTAACTTTTTGTTAATCAGTTTTATAAGCCTAAATTTGGGAGAAGATGTAAAAAAAGATGAAAAAATGTAGTCGAAAAATTTGGAGCGTATGTATAAAAGCCCTATATTTGCACTCGAATTAAAGGAAACACTACAACGAAAATAATTCAAAGATTCGCTAGCTCAGTTGGTAGAGCACAACACTTTTAATGTTGGGGTCCTGGGTTCGAACCCCAGGCGGATCACAAAAAAAAGT
>JADFUS010000030.1 GCA_015222165.1 Bacteroidota bacterium | reverse complement strand
GTTTCTTTGCTTTCAGCTACACATTTAGCTTCGCCTTTTTTTACGCTTCGCTGAGATTCCCTTTTCTGAAGAAAAGAGAAGCAAAAAACTTTTCACGAAAAATTTCATTTTTCTTTGGGAACACCGTTTTTGTGCTATTTAAGTGTTAACGTCAGTGCTAATATTGTTATTGAAATAATGCGTTTTGATATATTGTTTCTAATATGTTGAGTTTATATATATTACTTTTTATTACAGCTCTTTGAGCTGTTGCCGATTAAGTAGAAATTGCATGCAATTTCAATTTAATCATTAATCGGCTGGGCTTCGCCTTTCTTTGCTTTTAGCTACACTTCTGCTTCGCCATTCCTTGTTTTCAGCAATATATTTAGCTTCGCCTTTTTTTACGCTTCGCTGAGATTCTCTTTTCTGAAGAAAAGAGAAGCAAAAAACTTTTCACGAAAAATTTCATTTTTCTTTGGGAACACCGTTTTTGTGCTATTTAACTCTTAACGTCAGTGTAGATATTGCAATATAATTAATGTTTTTATTAATATTTTTATTTACTTTGTATCTACAACCTAAACTTAAATTATGACAGATATAGAGAAACAAGAGATTATTGCTCTTGTGAAAAGAGAAGTAGTCCCTGCAATAGGGTGTACTGAGCCTATGGCGGTGGCATTATGTGTAGCAAAAGCATCTGAGATTTTAGAGGAAACTCCACAGAAAATAGATCTTTTCTTAAGTGCTAATGTTTTGAAAAATGCCTTAGGAGTAGGAATACCAGGAACAGGAATGATAGGACTTCCCATAGCGATTGCTTTAGGGGCTTTGATAGGAAAATCTGAATATGGTTTAGAGGTTCTTAAAGATTGTTGTCCTGAGGCGGTGAAAAAAGGTAGTGCTTATATAGATGAGAAAAGAATAAACATTTCTTTAAAAGAAAATGCACCACAGAAATTATATATTGAGGTGGTATGTTATGCTGGCGATAAAACATCAAAAGCAATAATATCTAAAGAGCATACTCACTTTGTAGAAATAAAAAAGAATGATACATATATTCTTAAAAAGGAAATAGGGGTAGAGAATCATGATTCAAATGATGAATTGAACTTATCAATGCGTAAAGTGTTCGACTTTGCGATGGAAACACCATTAGAGGAAATTAGTTTTATTCTTGAATCTGCTGAGATGAATAAGAAAGCCGCAGAGTTGTCTTTCTCAGGAAATTATGGTCATTCCCTAGGTGCTTTTTTTCATGATACAGATGAGCATTCTATAATTGGAGATGGTGTATTTTCTAAAATATTGGCTTATTCTTCAGGGGCTTGTGATGCTCGTATGGTAGGGGCTATGATTCCCGTGATGAGTAATTCGGGAAGTGGTAATCAAGGGATATCTGCTACATTACCCATTTATATTTATGCTCAGGAGAAAAATAAAAGCGAGGAACAGATGATACGTGCTTTGATGCTTAGTAACCTTATGGTGATATATATAAAGCAAAGTCTTGGTCGTCTTTCAGCTCTTTGTGGTTGTGTAGTGGCGGCAACAGGTTCTTGTTGTGGCTTAACTTGGCTTATGGGTGGCGATTATACTCAGGTGCAATTTGCCGTGAAAAATATGATAGCAAATATTACGGGTATAATATGCGACGGAGCAAAACCTAGTTGTGCTCTGAAAGTCGCTACGGGAGTATCTACAGCGATTTTATCCGCAATGATGGCACGAAATAACTGTTCGGTGACTTCTATGGAGGGTATAATTGATGATGATGTTGACAAATGTATTCGCAACTTATCACGTATAGGTTCTGAGGGCATGAATGAAACAGACAAGTTGATATTAGAAATTATGACAACGAAATAAAATTATACTGTTCTGTTGAAGAAATGCATAAACCAGCCATATTCTTCATGGTAACAGATTTTTGAAAGTGATAAATTACCACATTGTAATTTGAAAACCATTGATGGATTCATTTCTGTAACTTTTGTGATAAAAGATCTGAAAAGAAGTCCGTGAGCTACAATGAGGAATTTGCCATCTTTATATTTAGTAAGGATATTTTCATTAATAAATTTATATATTCTATTGCTCCCTTCTCCTAAAGTTTCTCCATTTGGAGCTTTAAAGTTGGGGGCTTTTTTAGCTATCTCTTTAAGAATTTCGGGAGTGAGAGTGTCGTCGATGCTTTTTCCCACCCAATCTCCTTGGGCAATTTCATTTAGTTCATCATGATATGAAATTTTTCCTTCGGTGATATTAGTTATTTTCATGACATTTTCAAGAGATTCTTTGGCACGTATTGCTGTAGAGCAAAAGATTTCATCAACCATAAAATCAGTAGATTTAAAATATTCTCCTCTTTCTGTGGCTTGTTTTATCCCTGCTTCGTTAAGGTGTAGATGGTTACTTCTTCCTCCGAAAATTCTTTTAGCATTATATTCAGTCTCTCCGTGTCTCAGTAAATATATTTCTATCATGTGATTTTATTTAATTATAAATAATGTCATAAAAATAGATAAAAAAAACGATGACTACAATAGTAGCCATCGTTTTTTTGAAAAATAATTTTCTTTATTTCTTTAAAGAATTTATATCTACAACGATATCGGTAACCATTTTAACCATTTCTAAAAGTGATTCTTGATATAAATTAGATATATTTTCGCTAGATTCATCATAGTATTTAACGTTGATAACAAGTTTTTCATCTACAATAGATGCAGTAACATCGCCAATTTTAAAATCTTCAAGGTAAATTGCCAGATCTGCATAGTTGTTAAGTTCTTCTATAGGAGAGCCTTTTTTTGCTACCCAAGCTAGTATAGAAGGGATATCTTTGATATCTCCTTTTACAGAAAGTTTATCATAAGAAAGATCTATATTTAAGCTTTTAAGAGAAGCAAGCACTTGTTCAGGATTTTTACTTATAATCTCAAAATCATTGATAGCAGATGATAGTTCTAATTTAAGAGTTGCAGAAAGTTTTTTATCAGCTTTAACTTCACTTGCAAGATCAAGTTTTATATCATATAATGTTTCTTGAGATCTGTTGATATCGACATTAAGAGTGAAAGGTTTTGCATAAATAGAACCTTTGATTTTTGTTGGCACACCACGTAAAGTGTAGTCTATTGACTCTAAGTTTAGATTAGCTATTTTAACATCGCTTTTTGTTATTTCAGCTTTTATTTTTGTAGGAAGTTTTGCCTTAAGTTCATTACTTTTTGTATCGTTTTCTGTTGCAAGGAAAAGGGTAACTTCTTTGTCAGAATACTCAGAAAAAGTTAGATTGTAAATATTATCACTTTCAACAGTTCCTTTTGCATTTGCAGGAAATTTAGTGACAAAAGCATTTGTATTTTCAGTTCTTATAAATTCTTTTTTTGTATTGTCGAAATTATAATTTCCTTTTAAAAGATCAAAATTTAATTGAGTAACTCCATCTTTTTCGTCTATAATATCTATTCCATGTGTACCGTAAGAGTATTTGCCAATAGAATCAGTAAGATTTTTATAAATATATGAAGGGAAAGCTTTTGTTTTTTCTTCTGGATTAGGATTTTCTTCAGTAGCTTTTGGAGTATAAGTTATATCTTCTTTAAGTATACTCATAACATCTGAATAAATGCCAGTAGGGTATGTTTCCATCATTTTGACCATATCCATAAGTGTAGATTTGATGACAGCTTTGTCATCTTCTAAAACACGTGGTTTGTCTGGGTCAACATTAGGTTCTTTATCTTTGCTACATGATTGAGCAAATGATAGTGCCATGAATAGGCATAACAGGGAAAATAATTTTTTCATAATCATTTAGGTTTATTAGTTTATTTTGCGGTGTTTTTTTTGGGGTTTCTGCCTTATGTTCGGCAAAAATAATATAAATATTTGATTATTAGTATTTTTTCTTGAGAAAATGAACATAAAATATTGTTTTTAGGAATAGATATTGTTTGTAAGATTAGATTTTAATAAGCTTACTATATTTTAATACATAGTATATAAACAGAAAAGGAGCAGTCTCAAAATATTTTGAGACTGCTCCTCTTAGAGTGTTGTATAGATATAGTTACTTTTTAAGTATAGAATTTATATCTACACTAATATCGTTAATCATTTTAAGCAACTCATTAAATGATTCTTTATATAAGTTATATGCATTTTCACTTGATTTGTCGTAGTAAGTAACATTGAAAACAAGCATTTGAGTATCATTATTGAAATCAGGCATTCTTAATATTGAAGATGTAGTTTCAGTTGTAGGTTTATCAACAATAGATGCAGTTATGTCACCAACTTTAACGTCTTCAAGATAAATCCCAAGATCTACATAACGATTAATCTCTTCCATAGGTGAGTCCATTTTGCCCATCCACATTATTATTGCAGGAATATTTTTAACATCACCTTTAACAGTAAGTTTTTCATAAGAAAGATTTATGTTTAAGCTTTCAAGATAAGGAATTATTTGAGTATAACTTCTACGCATAAGTTCAAAATCATTAATTGCAGATGATAGCTCTAGTTTTATAGTTGCAGAAAGTTTTTCATTAGCTTTAACTGAACTTGCTAGGTCAAGTTTTATATCATAAAATCTTTCTTGAGATCTGTTGATATCTACATCAAGAGTGAAAGGTTTAGCATAAATAGAACCTTTGATTTTTGTTGGCATACCTCGTAAAGTATAGTCTACAGATTCGATATTTATAGAAGCTATTTTTGCATCGCCTTTTTTTAATTCAGCTTTTGCTTTTGTAGGAAGTTTAGCTTTAATATCTGTATTTGCTATCTTTTCTATATTTTCACCTTTGGTAAGTAATTTTATAATAGTAGGTGGATTTTCGTTAATGAAAAGAGTAACCTCTTTGTCTACATATTCTAATAAAGAAAGACTATATACATTATCAGTTTCAACAGTGCCATTTGCATTTGCTGGAAATTTTAAAACAAAACTATTTTCGTTTTCTGTTCTTATAAATTCTTTTTTTGTATTATCGAAAAAATAATTTCCTTTTAAAAGAGAGAAATCTAATTTATAGACGCCATCATCATGGTTTATTATACTTTTACCTTTGTTGTGGGTATATATCGAATCTCTAAAATTCTTATATGCATAAAATACAAAAAGGCTAGTAGTAGTAGCAGGATCGGCCTCGGTTTTAGTAGGTAATAAAGTATAAGTTATCTCTTCTTTCATAAAACTCATAGCATCTGAATAAACACCAGTAGGATATGTTTCCATCATTTTCATCATATCCATAAGTGAAGTTTTAATTTCAGCTTTGTCATCAGCTAAAACACGTGGTTCTGGATCTGGGTCTGGATCTGGATCTGGGTCTGGTTCAGGTTTTACAATAGGTTCTACTGTTTTATCTTTACTACACGATTGAGTAAATGATATTGCCATAAACAGGCATAATAGAGTAAATAATTTTTTCATGATCTTAAATTTTATTATTTTAAAAGTGTAATTTCCTACAAAACAATAATTATGCAAAAAGTGAAATTTGATTAAATTTTTTTGAAAATTGAACAAAAAATGTTACTTTTGAGAATAAAAAATACATATTATGAATATTGAAAAAATAAATACTATTTACTTTTCACCGACGCATACATCAGCAAAAATATGTTGTGATGTAGCAAAATCATTAGTTGTTAAAGATGAAAATATTATCGATTATGAAATAACACATGAAGCTCCGAAAGAGATTGTTTCTTTTAGCGAAAATGATATAGCAGTAGTTGCTGTGCCTACTTATGGTGGAAGAGTAGCTCCAATTGCAATAGAGAGATTAAGAAAATTTAAAGGATCTAAAACCTTAGCTGTGGCAATAGTGCTTTATGGTAATCGTGATTATGAAGATGCTTTACTTGAACTTTGTGATGAACTTTCAGAATTAGGATTTATTCCTATAGCTGGTGGTGCTTTTATAGGAGAACACTCTTATAGTAGAAAAAATATGCCTACAGCAGAAGGTCGTCCTGATGTTAAAGATATGGAAATAGCTTCTGAATTTGGAAAGAAAATAGCTTCAAAAATAAATATGGCTACCTCTTTTGAGCAATTCCAAAGAGTTTCTGTAAAAGGGAAAGTGCCTTATCGTCAGAATTCTGCTCCTACTCCTGATGCTCCATTTGTAGATGATTCTCTTTGTGTGCAGTGTATGTTATGTGTCGATAATTGTCCAGTACAAGCCATAAGTCTTGTTGATAATGTCATTTTTTGTTCACCCGATAAATGTATAAAATGTTGTAGATGTGTTAAGGATTGTCCACAAGAGGCGTTGACTTTTAATACTCCGTACACCGAAAAATTACACGTTAATTTTAGTAAATATAGAGTTCCTGAGCTTTTTTTATAAATAAGTTGGGTTTTTTAGGACAACTTGGAGATATGTTTACTACCTTTGGGTGTCGTAATTAAAATTTTTAGCTTGAAAGGAGGCGTTATACATGGCAGCAGCAGGAAACAAACAAAAGAAAAGGAAGGTTAAGAATCATGTTCCTTCGTATTTAAAAGATGAGGCAGTATCAATTTCTAAAACCTCTAAAATTCCTAAAACTAATCACCCAAAGTAATACAATCATGAAAGCATCAGAAGGTAAGAAAAAAGTTTCTACGAAGGTTAAAAAGCACCATGACCATACTCCTTCATATTTAAAAAAGGAAGCTACTTCAGAAGCAACTTCAGTAGAATCAAAACAAAAACATAAATAATATTTATTATAGTTTTGATGGTGTGTCATTATTGATGCACCTTTTTTG
>JADFUS010000029.1 GCA_015222165.1 Bacteroidota bacterium | reverse complement strand
TTTATTTTTATGTGTATGAAGAAAATTTACGTTATTTTAATTTTAGTTTTTGCTTTTTTTAAAGTTGAAGCTCAAGAGCAAAACGTTCTTAGTAAACAAGAGCTAAGAGAGCTAAATAGAAGTTATACTCCCTATCATGATATAAGAGTGAGTTATAGTTTAGATTCTTTCTTTTATGGATTTGGAAATGAAGATTTATCAAATGATTTTGAACGTAAATATTCTCATGATGTATTAATAGGACCTATAGGTTTTGCATATACCTATTCTTGTTTTCGATGGTTAGAATTTGGGATTTCATGTAATTATGCCGTTTCATATTATTCGGGAAATAGTAATGTTATATCTCGATGTAATTTTTTTTCTATATCTCCAACAGCTCGTTTTGTTTGGCTTAATAGAAGAAATATAAGGCTTTATAGCTCTGTTTCTTCGGGATTTTCTATGGTTATTGATGAAAAAAAAGGAGATGGTGTTGATGTTAATGATACTGATATTTTAAATATTTTTCAGACGACATTCTTTGGTATTAGTGTAGGTAGGAAAGTTTTTGCTCATGCTGAATTATTGACTTTGGGTTCTAGTGGATTTTTAAATTTTGGAGTAGGTGTTCGTTTTAATCAAAAATCAAATTAAGATGAAGAAAATAATTTTAATATTATCAGTAATTTTTTGTTGTTCAACAGTTTTTGCGCAATCAAAAGAAAAAAATAAAACTATAAAATATAAAGAAGATAAGAATATTCTTTTTCCTGCTTTAGAGGTAAGATTACAATTTTATTCTCAAGATATTTATGATAGCGATATTACAAAGATGTTTTTTTTAACTTGTATAGGAGCTAATAAATATTATAATATACAATCAGATTATTCTATATCTGCAGAATGTACCTATCGTATATTTCGTTATCTTGAGGTTGGTGGACAATTAGGATATTCAAGAGTATATCTTTCAGATGATTATAATGATAGTGGGTACGTAAAAAAAAGAGGACATTCATTTTATATTATGCCTAAAGTAAGATGTACATGGTATGAATATTCTTTTGTTAGATTATATTCGTCAGTTTCCTTAGGTGTGTCATATATAAATGGTCCTATTTATGATGCGATAAATAAAAATAGTAGGATTGTTTCTTTATTAGATTTTTCTCCTTTAGGTATTGCTTTGGGAGGAAAAAGTTGGTTTGGTTTTTATGAATTTTTTAATCAAGGAGATTTAGGTCAATCAAGTTTTGGAGTAGGTTATCGTTTCCCCGTAAAATAAAAATTAGTTTGTTTAAAAAGAGAGATTTTTTGTAAAATCTCTCTTTTGTTGTGTTTATATTTATATGTAAAAGTAAATTTTTATTATGTGATTTTCATTATTTGTTGTTGTAGTATTCTTTTAAAGTTAATTTAGTTGATATTATTGTAAAATTTGTAATATGTATTAGTAAATATTAAGATTTATCACTATATTACACATAGCTATTAACCTTTTGAGAAAATCCCTTAGTTTTAGATACCTTAATTAAATAAAAATATGAATAGAGTTTTAATTGCAATTTTAACTATCTTAACTTTCAGCAGTTGTGCTAAAAATGAAAGTGTAACTAAAAAAAACAGTAAATCTTCAATTTGTTTCAATGTCTCAGTAAAATCCTCAACCAAAGCGGAAGATTTAAATTTAGATAATTTTAAATCATTTAAGATTTTTAGTTATTTAACTACCGATAATTATATTGGAACATCTCAGTTAGGAGATGCTTATATGAATAATGTTGAGGTTTTTAAAAATGCTAATTCAAAGTGGGAGTGTGAAGAATCTTTTTATTGGCCTATTGATGGTCGTAAAATGCAGTTTTTCGCTGTGTCTTCTCCTGTTGATATAGAAACTTCTGCAAACTCTTATCCTTTTTTTAATTATACAGTAAAAGCTGAGGCGGAACAAGAAGATTTTGTAGCTTCAATTTTATTAAATAAAGAAAGTTTAACAACAGAAGAGGATATAAATTTAAGTTTTAATCATATTTTATCAAAAATAAATTTTTCTATTAAAGGAGAAAAAGATGGTTATACCTATAATGTTGCTAAAATAGAGATTAAAGATGTGTATAGTAGGGGAGTTTTTACTTTTGATAATAGCGAAAAAGTAGGAGCTTGGAGTGGTCAATCAGAATTAACAAATTATGCTATAGATTTAACAGATTTTTCAGTGAATGGAAGTGTAGCAACCCCAGTAATAGGAGAAAATGGTTCTTTAATTCTTATGCCACAAAAAAATGATGAAGGGTTTAAGGTTGTTGTAACTTATAATGTGATAAGGAATAGTGATAATTTCAAAGTTTTTGATGGTTCAAAAGAGATATTATTGTCTTCAACAGATTGGGAGGTAGGTTCAAATATTGATTATACTTTGAATTTATCTATAGGTGATTTTCCAGAATACAAGATAGAACTTAGTGAGACATATGTTAATTTATTAACAAGTGCTTTACATCAGTTATTTGCAACTTTAAGTCCAGTAGATTATGGTGCTGTTTTTTATTGGGAAAGTAGCAACCCATATATTATAAGTGTAGACCAAGATGGTTTTCTTAACCGACATAGTGGAGGGATAGTAACTATAAGTGCTAAATATAAAAATGCTGTAGGTACTTGTCAAGCTGAATTTAAATAAAATTAACCTTTTTTTATCTTTTCAAAAAAAACTCTAAATTTATGAAGAAACTTTTTAATTTTGCTATATTATTGACTGTTGTCACTTTTGTGGGTTGTACAAATGAGAATTATTTAATAGATAATTCCGAAAAAAATAAAATAGATTTTGATGCGTCTTTAAATTCTTCAACCAAAGCGGAAAATTTAAATTCTGAAAATTTTAAATCATTTAAAGTTTTTAGCTATTTAACTACTGATAATTATATTGGAACATCTCAGTTAGGAGATGCTTATATGAATAATGTTGGGGTCTCGAAAAATGCTAATTCAATGTGGGAGTGTGAAAAAACGTTTTATTGGCCTATTGATGGTAGTGAAATGCAATTTTTCGCTATCTCTTCTACTGTCGATATAGTGACTTCTGCAAACTCTTATCCGTTTTTTAATTATACCGTAAAAAATGAGGCGGAACAAGAAGACTTATTAGCTTCAATTTTATTAAATAAAGAAAACTTAACAGCAGAAGAGGATATAGTTTTAAGTTTTAATCATATTTTATCAAAAATAAATTTTTCTATTAAAGGAGAAAAAGGTGGTTATACTTATGATGTTACTAAAATAGAGATTAAAGATGTGTATAGTAAGGGAGTTTTCACTTTCGATAATAGCGAAAAAGTAGGAGCTTGGAGTGGTCAGTCAGAATTAACAAATTATGCTATAGATTTAACAGATTTTTCAGTGAATGGAAGCGTAGTAACCCCAGTAATTGGAGAAAATGGTTCTTTAATTCTTATGCCACAGAACAATCCTGAAGGTGCAAAAATTGTTGTAACATATTCTGTGAAAAAGGAAGGAGGAATAGAATATGTCTTTAATGGATTCAATGAGATAAAACTTCCTGCGTTGGATTGGAATTTATGTTCAAATATTAATTATATATTGAATCTTCCTATTGTAAATGAGGAGATATCAATTGATGTTAATATTTCAGATTGGAATAAAGAGAAGCAGGATTTATATACACTTATGCTTAAAGAGAATGTTTTTGTTGAAAATTCAAAAAATGTGCAGTTGGAAGTTAAAATGATTCCAGAAGATTTAACTGCTAATTATGAATGGGAAAGTAGTAACCCAGCTGTTGCGACTGTGACAAATACAGGATTAGTAACGGGTCTTAAAGAGGGTGTTTCTGAAATAACAGTAAAATATAAAAATCAAAAAAAATCTTGTAATGTTTTTGTTGATGTGGTAAATATACCTAGTGTTGAGTTTAGAAATTTTTTGCTTAATGATGAAAGTGTAAATATAGATAGAAATGAATATATTAGTAAAAGTGAAGCTTTGAATTGTGAAAGAATAGTTGTAGTTGATCAAACTCAAATAGAATCTTTTGAAGGTATTGAGAATTTTGTAAATCTTAAATATTTAGATTGTAGTAAAAATAATGTTGAAGAAATAGATTTACGTGAAAATATTAAATTAACATATTTAAATTGTTCTTATCTTGTTAATATTCAAAACCTTAATATTATAAGCAATACATTATTAACAGATATTGATTTTAGTTGTGTTAATCTTAGTTATATAGATCTAGATAAAAATATAGAATTATTAAATATTCGTTGTATTGATAGTCCTAATATTAAAAAGTTGTATGTAAATAAAAATCTTAAATTAGAAAATCTTTTTTGTACAGGATGTGAAAGTTTGGAAACAATAGGGATAGATGGTTCTCAAAAGAATAGTTTACATATTGAAAAGCCTGCAGGTATAATGATTTCTATAATAGCGCCACCAGCAAGTTGAGATTTGAGTAGTTGAAATTATAAAAAAAAGGCTGTCTAATTTTCACACATTGTGATTTTAGACAGCCTTTTTAATTGTAAATATATATTAATATATATTTATGTATCTTGTATTTATAAGTTGTGGATACGAGTTATTGCTTATATTTATATCCGCAGTTTCTTCGTGTGGATCTTGCATGACTCTCACAAGTTCTTTGTTGAATTTGAATATTTTATTTATGCTTTTTTGATTGCGCATCCAAATCTCAGCTGGTAGTCTTACCTCTTCATTTGTGCCGTCAATAAATTCAAATTTTAATATTAGTGGCATTACAATACCGTCATTATTACTTATTTTTAATTCATAATAGTGAATATTACTTTCAAGCATTGTGCGTTCTTTAGAAGATAATCTAGCGTCTAATTTTGCCATTTCAGCTTTTTCTTCGTCGCTTAAAATAGGTGCTGTAGCGAAAGTTAGACTGTCAATAAGATTCTCGTCGATATCTATAGCCATAGCTCTGCTTCCTGCCCAATCTCTCTGTAGACTTATATGTTTATTTTTCTTTTCTTGAATTTGGTCGTTAGCAAGTTTTGCCGATTTTTCATTCCAAACGGGAACAACTTCTGTGACCATATCAATAGATATATCAACTGGAAGAGTAGTGTAATACCAACCTCTGATAAACCAATTTAATTTTTGTCCACTCACACTTTCAAGAGTGCGGAAAAAATCTGCTGGTGTTGGATGTTTGAATTTCCAAGCGTTGGCAAATTCTTTTAGAGCTTTATCGAATGCTTCTCTTCCTAAAATAGTCTCTCTAAGCATTGTTAGACCTGCAGTAGAGCGTCTGTATACAGCTTGACCATAATCTCTAAGTCCGTCGGCACGTGTCATGATAGGCGATATGTTCTCTGGGTCTCCTGCCATGTGTCTTGTTATTTTTTGTGGATTTCCTGCCCACCAAGATGGATTGCTTCTGTCAAAAGTACGTTCTACGAATCCCTCCATAAGTGAGTTAAGACTCTCGTCAAACCAGCAGTGGCGACGTTCGTCAATATTAACAACCATAGGAAAATAGTTATGTCCTATTTCGTGAGTTAGGATACCACCAATCATATGTTGTTTTGTGTGCTCATTATATGTTCCATCGGCATTAGGACGTCCTCCGTTGAAGCAAATCATAGGATATTCCATTGCTATATCTGTAGCATGAACTCCAATAGCAACTGGATATGGATAGTCGAAAAGGTAGTCTGAATATACTCTTAAAGCATTTGCTATGACACGTACACCATATTTTCCCCATAGTGGATTTCCCTCTTTAGGATAAACAGACATAGCTATTGGTGATGTAGTGTTAAGTTTAACTTTCATAGCTTCCCAAATGAATTTTGGAGACGATGCAAAAGCAAAATCTCGTACATTAGAGGCTTTAAAACGCCATGTTTTTGTTCCGTTAGCTTTGCTTTGTTCTCTTGCTAAGGCTTCTTCAGGAGTGACAATGTAAGTTGGTTCTGTGAAGTTATTTATATTTTTGAAACGTTTAAGTTCTTTTGCTGTAAGAACATTTTTAGCATTTTGAAGTTCACCAGTAGCAACAACAATATGGTTGTTAGGAACGGTTATAGAAACGTCATAATTTCCGAATTCTAAAGCAAATTCTCCGTCGAAAATATATTGTTCAGTTTGCCATCCTTCGTCGTTATAAACGCATAAACGTGGAAAAAACTGTGCTATAGTATATAAATAATTTCCGTCGTCAAACTTTTCGTAACCTGTACGTCCATCTTCTGCGGCGGCATAATCAGTATTAAATTTCCATTTTAATTTAAATACATATTTCTTATGTGGTGCAAGAGGTTTGTCAAGGTCAACACGCATAATAGTATGGTCGACATAAACATTTAGCTCTTCTCCTTTGCCGTTTTTTACATATTCTATAATATCACCACCGTCAAAATCATCATTTATATTTGAGAAGGTTGATACAGATGCTCTGTTTCTGTTTTTTATAGATTCGTTAGATATTTGTTTGGTATATGAATCTTTAAGACGCCAATTTTGATCTAAGGTGAACCATACAAAGTTAAGTGCTGTTTCAGAATTGTTATAGTAGGTTATAGTTTCTTCGCCATATATAATTTGCTCTTCTTGGTTAAGAGTGATATTTATATTATGGTCGGCACGTTGTTGGAAATATTCTTCGGCGGGGAATCCCGTTGCCGAGCGAAATTTGTTAGGTGTCGGAAGTTCGACAACATCTCTAAATTGAGAATTGTTATCTCTTTCAGGAGCTACCTGTGCAGAAGCACTGCCACATAAAAGCAGGGCAACGATTAAAAATAGTTTATTAGTCATATTATTTAGAAAATTTTAATTGTTCTTTGTTAAAAGACAAAGATATAAAAAAGCCTCTCGTTATCCAAACAAGAGGCTTTTTATAAGTATATGAGTTTAATTATTTTATACGTTCGTAATAATCACGAGTTTGTGAATTTACACGAATATGTTCACCAGTTTTTACAAATAATGGAACTTTTACGATAGCTCCAGTTTCAACAGTTGCAGGTTTTAAAGAGTTTGTAGAAGTATCTCCTTTGATGCCTGGTTCTGTATAAGTGATTTCCATCTCAATATATTGAGGAAGTTCTGCAGAAAGAGCAATATCTTTTTCTGTGTGGAACATTACCTCAACAACTTGACCTTCTTTCATAAGGTCAACATTTGTAATAAGATTTTTATCTATTGTAATTTGTTCGAAATTTTCAGTGTGCATAAAATTACAGCCCAAATCGTCTTCGTAAAGATATTGATAAGGACGACGCTCCACACGTACAATCTCTATTTTTTCACCTGAAGAAAAAGTCTTGTCTATAGTACGACCGTTTTCAAGGTTTTTGATTTTAGTGCGGACAAATGCTGGTCCTTTACCTGGTTTTACATGTTGAAATTCAACAACAGAAAAAGTTTTGCTGTTCATCTCAATACACATACCGTTCTTTATATCTGAGGTAGTAGCCATATTTTATTATTTTAATTTAAAGTGTTTTTTTTATTTGTAGAGACAACTCTTTAAGTTGTTCATCGAAAATTGGAGATGGAGAGTCTATCATAACATCACGTCCAGAGTTATTCTTTGGGAATGCTATATAATCACGGATAGATTCTGTTCCTCCAAACATAGAGCACCAGCGGTCGAAACCAAAGGCAAGTCCACCATGAGGGGGAGCTCCATATTTAAATGCATTAAGTAAAAATCCAAATTGATTTTCTGCTTCTTCGGGAGTAAATCCAAGAGCTTTAAACATTTTTTGTTGAAGTTCACGGTCATGGATACGTATAGAACCTCCACCGATTTCAACTCCATTAATAACAAAGTCATAAGCATCAGCACGAACTTTCCCAGGATCTGTAGTTAGCAATTCCATATCTTCTTGTAGAGGAGAGGTGAAAGGGTGATGCATTGCTGTGTAACGTTCTTGTTCTTCGTTCCATTCCAATAAAGGGAAATCGACAACCCACATAGGAGCAAATACTCCATTTTTGCGAAGTCCAAGTTTTTCTCCCATTTCAAGGCGTAGTTCACAAAGTGCGTGTAAAACTTGTTTTTTATCCCCTGAAAGAATTAATATTAAATCAGTAGCTTCGCCACCAACTTTATCTGAAATA
Source organism: Bacteroidota bacterium (assembly GCA_015222165.1). Lineage (GTDB taxonomy): Bacteria > Bacteroidota > Bacteroidia > Bacteroidales > Rikenellaceae > JADFUS01. Next base: position 17,613 of record JADFUS010000029.1, on the reverse strand, counting down.
GCTTTTAGAGCTTCTGGAGAGAAGAATTTGTCAAAACTAGATTTGACACTTCCGTCATCTTTTACTCTTGCATAAGCTAAACCTTTAGAGCCTATCTGTGGTTTCTTAACAAAATCTGTCAAAGCGTCAAGTTGTTTACGTGTGTAAACGCTTGCTCCTTTAGCACATATCGCACCAATATATTCCGCATCGTCAAAAACTCCAAAATCATGTCCTTTTGCGAGGTCAGTGATATTGTTTATTTTCATATCAAAGCGAATATCTGGTTTGTCAGAACCATAATTCTCCATAGCGTCAGCCCAAGTCATGCGAGGAAATTCAGCTTCGCCTAAACTTTTTCCTAAAACATTTTGGAACATAGCTTTTGCCATGCCTTCAAATGTAGAAATAACATCTTCACGTTCGACGAAAGACATTTCACAGTCAATCTGTGTGAATTCTGGTTGACGGTCTGCACGAAGGTCTTCATCTCTAAAACATTTCACAATTTGGAAATATTTATCAAACCCAGCAACCATTAAAAGTTGTTTGAAAGTTTGAGGAGATTGTGGTAAAGCATAAAATTCTCCGCCGTTCATACGTGATGGAACGACAAAGTCTCTAGCTCCTTCGGGAGTAGATTTTATAAGAATAGGAGTTTCTATTTCTAGAAAACCTTTACTATCAAGATAATTTCTGACTTCTTTAGCCATTTTATGGCGTAAAATCATTGCGTTTTTGATGGGATTACGACGTAAATCTAAGTAGCGATATTTCGCTCTAAGTTCTTCTCCTCCATCTGTTTCGTCTTCAATTGTGAACGGTGGAACTTCTGAGACGCTTAAAATTGTTAGCTTTTCGACAACAACTTCAACTTCTCCAGTAGCAATTTTTTTATTCTTCGAGCTACGTTCAACAACTTTACCTGTTATAGAAATAACATATTCTCTACCAAGCTTAGAAACCATGTTTCTAACTTCCTCTGCGCAAGTGTCATTGATTGATAATTGAGTGATGCCATATCTGTCTCTAAGGTCTATAAACGCCATAGATCCAAGGTCTCTCACTTTTTGTATCCAGCCTGCAAGTGTGACCTCTTGAGATACGTTTTCTATTCGGAGGCTACCGCAATTTGTGCTTCTATACATTATTATTAGAATTTAACTATTATATTTGTCCTTGATAAATATTGGTTGTTAAGATTTTATGCAAAAACAACCGATATTGCAAAATTATAAAAAAAACGTAAAATAAAAAATGAAAATGAGAGATAATGACAAATATTTTATGAATTTAGCCTTAGAGGAAGCTAAAAAAAGTTGTGAGATGGGTGAAATACCAATTGGAGCAGTAATTGTTTCGGGAGATAATATAATTGCTCGTTGTCATAATCTTACAGAAATGTTGTGCGATCCGACGGCTCATGCTGAAATGCAAGCAATTACAACAGCAACATCTTTTCTTGGAGGAAAGTATCTTCAGAGTTGTACGATATATGTTACTATAGAGCCTTGTCCTATGTGTGCTTCTGCTCTTTATTGGGCGCAAATTGGAAAGGTTGTTTATGGAGCTAAAGATGAAAAGCGTGGATATTCCGTAATATCAGATAAACTGATGCACCCTAAAACAGAGGTTGTTAGTGGAGTGCTAGAAAACGAATGTGCAGAAATTATGCGTAAATTCTTTAAAAAGTTGCGTTAATACTACATTATTTGTGATTTTTATTATATATTGCGTCACAAAAAAAACGTTTTTATATGTCCATAGATGATATAGCTCTTGTTATAGCTAATATTCAGCCCAAAGATGCTGTTTACCTTACCAAAACTGTTGGTGGGGCGAGAGAGTTGTTGTCTATGCAATATAAAGATTTATCGGCACTAGGATTAAGTTCTACAGTTATCGATAGATTAAAAGCAAAAGATCTTTACGAACGTGCCGAACAAGAGTTAGACTTTATAGAAAAATATAGGGTGCGACCTCTGTTATATGGTAGTCCAGAATATCCAAAAATGCTTGAAGAGTGCATTGATGCTCCGTATATGCTATTCGTTAAGGGTGATATAGATTTTAATGCAAATAATAAATGGCTTTCTGTTGTAGGAACACGCAATAATACGCCTTATGGCATATCTTTTACAGAAACTTTTATTCGAGATATTTCAAAACGTTATCAGGAAGCTGTAATAGTCAGTGGTCTTGCCTATGGCACAGACTCTGTAGCACATCGTTCAGCTCTATCGAATAATTTACAAACGGTGGCGGTTTTAGCACATGGTTTAAAAACAATATATCCAGTGGCGAATCGCTCATTAGCATCTAGAATTATAGAAAAAGGTGGGGCTTTGGTAACAGAATTTCCATCTTATGTACAGCCTTTGAGACACGCTTTTTTACAACGTAATCGTATTGTTGCAGGGTTAAGCATAGGAACGGTTGTTGTCGAGTCGCCTTTTAAAGGTGGTTCTATGTCGACAGCAAATATTGCAGACAGTTATTCCAGAGATGTTTTTGCTGTTCCAGGTCGTATAAACGATGAAAATAGTGCTGGTTGTAATAATCTTATACGTAATAGCAAAGCTGGAATGGTATGTTCACTCGCAGATGTTGAGGCTGTTTTGGGTTGGGAAATGAAAAATAAGCAATTAGAAATTCCATTGTTCGAACCTGCGTTAGAAGGAAGCGATAAGGTGATTTACGATTTATTAAAAAATGGAGAAAAATCGGCAGATCAACTTATAGAAGAGAGTGGTCTTTCGGCAGGGGTATTCAGTAGTCTTGTTTGTAAACTTGAGATTATGGGTTTTGTACGTGCTGTGCGAGGAAAAATGTATATACGATTATGAATAGATTTATAGATACACATTCACATATATTTGACGAGAAATTTGATGAAGATAGAGAACAAGCGGTTTTTCGTGCTAAAGAAAATGGAGTTGACAGATTAATAATTCCGTCTATAGATAGTTCAACACATCAAAAAGTATTGGATTGTTGTAGTAAATGGGAGGGTTGTTATCCAGCCATAGGTCTTCATCCTACAGATGTTAAAGCTAATTATTTGGAAGAGCTAGAAATAGTAAAAAGTTACGTTGACAAATATTATGAAAAATTAGTCGCTATTGGCGAAATAGGTCTTGATTTATATTGGAGTGACGAATTTTATGCTGAACAAATCGAAGCTCTTAATTTTCAAATAGAGCTTGCTTTGAAATATAATAAACCCGTGATAATACATTCACGAGATGCTTTTGAAAATATAGAAGAACAATTACATAAATATGAAGGACGTGGGCTGAAAGTTATTTCTCACGGATATAGTTCAGATATAGACCAATATAATAGATTTGAAGCTATGGATTGCGAATTTCTTTATGGTATAGGCGGGGTGGTGACATTCAAAAAATCATTAATTCCTCAATTTGTTGAGCAAATACCATTATCGAAAATAGTTCTTGAAACCGATTGTCCATATCTTTCTCCAACGCCAAACCGAGGTAAGCGTAATGAGAGTGCTTTTATTCCGATTATAGCTCAAAAGATAGCCGAAATAAAAGGTGTAACTATAGAAGAAGTAGCAAAAATAACCACAAATAACGTTGAGAATTTTTTTAATATAATATAGTATATGAAGCAGTCAGTTCTATTACTTTATACGGGAGGTACTATCGGTATGAAGACTAACGACCTCACAGGAGGTTTAGCTCCTTTTAATTTTAAACAAATTGAAGAAGAAGTTCCAGAGCTAAAAAAGTTTAACATTAATATCGATACCTACACATTTGACCCTCTTATAGATTCGTCAAATGTTAAACCTTCATTATGGTTAGAAATAGCAAATATTATAAAGCAAAATTATAATAAGTATGATGGGTTTGTTGTGCTACATGGAACAGATACGATGGCATATTCTGCTTCGGCTCTTAGTTTTATGTTGCCAAATTTAACTAAACCAATAATATTTACAGGAAGTCAAATTCCTATTGGAGTTCTTCGTACCGATGGAAAAGAGAATCTGATTTCTTCTATAGAAATAGCGTCTCAAAAGAAAAATGGTGTTGCCGTTGTTCCCGAAGTGTGTATATATTTTCAAAATCACCTTTTAAGAGCAAATCGTACAACAAAATTTAGTGCCGAGCATTTTAATGCTTTTAAATCTGAAAATTATCATCCTTTAGCAAAAGCTGGTATAAAAATAGAATATAGTACAAATAATATTCTTCCTATGCCCGAAAACACTAACGAAGAGTTACAAGTTATATCTTCGATGTGTGAAGATGTTGTCGTAATAGATATTTTTCCAGGCATATCTCAGAGCATATTATCTTCAATTCTTAATATCCCTAACGTAAAAGGTTTTATAATGCGTACTTTTGGTTCGGGAAATGCTCCAACAGATAGTTGGTTTATTGAAGAGTTAGAAAAAGCCTTAAAAAGAGGTGTTGCTATATTAAATGTAACCCAATGTCCCTCAGGAAGTGTCAATATGGAACTTTATGACACTGGAAAGGCGATGAGTAAGATAGGAATTATCTCTGGACATGACATAACTACAGAGGCTGCAATTACAAAAATGATGTTTTTGTTAGGACAACATCTAACTAACAAGCAGTTACATGATAAATTGTCACAATCTTTAAGGGGAGAAATCACTATTTAAAAAAAATAATATTATAAATACAACAAAATCAACTTGTTACGTTTTTTTGTAAAAAATAATAAGGTAAAAAATAAAAAAATGCTTAGGTAATATAGAAATAAGTGCTATCTTTGCTTCAAACGTGGAAAAAAACAGACAAAATAATTAATTAATAAAGTACTAACTACAATTCAAAGTGTTTCAAATTATGAAAAAGCTTTTTGCTATTTTAGCAGTAGTTACCGTAATGGGTATCTCAACTGCTACAGTTTACGCTCAAGACAATGCTACCGAGGTAGCTTCAACTGAGCAAGTAGTAGTCGACAGCTCAGCAGTTGCTGAAGATGCTGTTGTTGCTACAGAATCGACTGACGCAGAGTTGCCAGACGGTCAACCAATGCACTATATCCTTAAACAACAATTCCTTGCTGGTGGTGCAGGTTGGATGTCTCCTCTAATTTTGTGTCTTGTTATCGGTTTATCAATCGTTATCGAGCGTATTATTTACTTAAACCTTGCTACAACTAACACACAAAAACTTCTTACACAAGTTGAAGAAGCTCTTGCTAAAGGTGGTGTTGAAGCTGCAAAAGAGGTTTGTCGTAATACTCGTGGTCCAGTCGCAAGTATTTTCTATCAAGGTCTTAGCCGTATAGATGAAGGTGTTGACGTTGTTGAAAAAACAGTTGTTTCTTATGGTTCAGTTCAAATGGGACAATTAGAAAGCGGAATGTCATGGATCTCTTTATTTATCGCTCTTGCTCCTATGCTTGGTTTCATGGGTACAGTTGTTGGTATGATTGCTGCGTTTGATTCTATCGCTGCTGCTGGTGATATATCTCCAACACTTGTTGCTGGTGGTATTAAAGTTGCCCTTTTAACTACAGTTGGTGGTCTTATCGTTGCGGTAATTCTTCAAATTTTTTACAATTATCTTATCGCTAAAGTTGACGGTCTTGTTATCTCAATGGAAGACTCTTCAATCAGTTTGATTGATATCGTTACAAAATATAGCAAAAAGAAATAAAAAAAAGAAATCATGAAATATATTTCGTATGTTAGATATGCGCTAATGGGAATTTCTATTCTTTTTGCACTCATATTTTTGGGTACAATGGATCAGAATTTAGGCGAATATCCATACATTGACTTACTTTTGAGATGGACATACATTATGTTAGGTATCTCAATTAGTGCAATGGTATTGCTTCCAATCTTAGGTATGATAAAAGATCCTAAGTCAGCAGTTCGTTCACTTCTAGGTTTAGGCATTGTATTGGTTATTTTAGCTATTTGCTATGCGTTTTCAGATGCTACACCTATATCAACACCAGCAAAAGAGTTTACTAACTCAATGGAGTTACGACTTAGTGATACTGGGTTATATGCAACTTATGTTGCTTTAGCAATTGCTATTGTTGCAATATTTGTAGGTGAGATCTATAAATTTTTTAAGAAATAATATCGCAATATTGCGAATTAAAAATTAACTAAGATGGCAAAAAGAAGCACACCAGAGGTTAATGCCGGTTCTATGGCTGATATAGCTTTCTTGTTGCTTATATTTTACCTAGTGACAACAACAATGAATGTTGATTCTGGTATCATGCGTACACTTCCTCCATTGGCTGAACAAAACCAAAAACAGGAAGATGTTAAGATGAACAAGAGGAATTTGTTGTTTGTTTCAATAAACTCTCGAGATAAAATTCTTATCAATTTGAAAGATCCAGTTGGAATTGAGAATTTGACTGAAAGAGCGAAAGATTTTATTATGAATCCTACTAATAATTCTGAAATGCCAGAATTTGAAGAGGTTGAAATAAATCTTTTAGGTAAGAGAAGAGTTTCAAAAGCAGTAATCTCTCTACAAAATACTCGTTTTACAAGTTATTCTATGTATATAAAAGTTCAAAACGAGTTGACACGTGCCTATAACGAACTTAGAGACAATCTTGCGAATAAAGAGTTCAGCAAATCTTTTGCTAATCTTGATGAAGATCAACAAGATGCAATAAGAAAAGCTATTCCTCTTCGTATTTCGGAGGCAGAACCTAAAATCTAAGAAAGGAGAATGATGATATGGCAGTAATGAAAAAGAAAGGAAGTAGTGGTACACCCCCTATTTCAACAGCTTCTCTTCCAGATATTATCTTTATGCTTTTGTTCTTCTTTATGACTTCGACAACGATGCGTGAAGTAGAGCTAAAGGTTAAGACTAAGTTACCAGTTGGAACAGAGGTACAAAAACTTGAGAATAAATCTCTAATAAGTTACATATATATTGGTTCACCAACAAAAACTTTACAAAAGCAATATGGTGATAGACCTCGTATTCAGCTAAACAATGACTACAAAACTAAAACAGAGATTTTAGAGTATGTAGTAGCTGAAAGAGAAAAGTTAAGCGAAGCAGATAAGCCTCTAATGACAATCAGTTTAAAAGTTGATAATAATGTCAGAATGGGTATTATAACAGAAGTTAAACAGGAGCTTAGAAAAGCGAATGCACTTAAATTATGTTATGTTGCTGGTAAAGCTACTCTAAAAGATTTCTATGAACAATAGTAACTTTATATATATTATAAAAATGACAACAATTAATTTTGTTGTCATTTTTTTTGTCTTTAATAGTTAAGGTTCTTAAAAAATATTACTTATGTTACAAATGCTTAAATATCAGTTTTTTAATACTAAAATATAATCACTATGCTCTTTATTTCAAAACATATAGTTAAATATATTGTTGTATACTAATATATATACTCTGTTTTTTTTTAAGGTATTTATAATTAGATGCTCATTTCTTGTTTTTTTGTGAAAATAATATTAAATTTGTGCTTTCTATCACCATTTTAGAAAAATTATAAATAGGTACAAAAATAACAATATAGATATGAGTAGTATTGAACTAAGCGAACAAGAAGTTATCAGACGTAATTCTATGAATGAATTACGCAGATTAGGCATTGAGCCTTACCCTGCACAAGAGTATGTTACATCAACAGAAAGTGTAGATATTAAAGAAAATTTTGTTAATGAGCCAGAGCGTTTTAAGGAGGTTACCATAGCAGGTAGAATCATGTCAAGACGTATTATGGGTAGTGCATCTTTTTTTGTAATCCAGGACTCAGTAGGTAAGATTCAAGTTTATATAAAGCGTGATGATATTTGTGAAGGTGAAGATAAAACAATGTATAATGTTGTTTTCAAAAAACTTTTAGATATCGGCGATATTGTTGGTATTAAAGGTTATGTCTTTACTACAAAAACAGGAGAGATTTCTGTTCACTGTTCAGGATTTAAAGTTTTAAGTAAATCTTTACGTCCTCTTCCTATTGTTAAGCAAAAAGATGGTAAAACTTTTGACGCTTTTCAAGATCCAGAACTTCGTTATCGTCAACGTTATTTGGATTTAGTAGTAAATCCAGAAGTTCGTGATACTTTTAGAATGCGTGCAAAAATTGTCTCAACAATGCGTCAAACTTTTGATTCAATGGGTTATCTTGAGGTTGAAACACCAATTCTTCAAGCTATTCCAAGTGGAGCAGCAGCTCGTCCATTTGTTACACATCACAACACACTAGATATTCCTTTGTATCTTCGTATTGCGAATGAGCTATATTTAAAACGTCTTATTGTAGGTGGTTTCGACGGTGTTTATGAATTTGCAAAAGATTTCCGTAACGAGGGAATGGACAGAACTCATAATCCAGAATTTACTTGCATGGAAATCTATTGTGCATACAAAGATTACCTATGGATGATGGATATGGTAGAGAATTTGTTAGAAAAAATTGCTATGGAACTTCACGGTACATCAGAAGTTATGGTTGGCGAGCAAAAAATTAGTTTTAAAGCTCCTTTCCGTCGTTTAACAATGACAGATGCAATAAAAGAGAGAACAGGATTCGATATTACAGGAAAAAGCGAAGAAGAAATTCGTCAAGCTTGTATAGAATTAGAAATTCCTATAGAAAAAACAATGGGTAAGGGTAAACTTATAGACGCTATTTTCGGTGAAAAATGCGAAGAATTCCTTATCGAACCAACATATTTAATTGACTATCCAATAGAGATGTCTCCATTGAGTAAACGTCACAGAGACAATCCAGAGTTGACAGAGCGTTTTGAGCTTTTCGTATGTGGTAAAGAGTTATGTAATGCTTATTCAGAGCTTAATGACCCTATCGACCAACTTGGACGTTTCCAAGAGCAAGCACGTCTTTCTGAAAATGGAGATGATGAAGCTATGGCTATAGATATGGACTTTGTTAAAGCCTTAGAATATGGTATGCCAACTTGTTGCGGACTTGGAATAGGTATTGACCGTTTAACAATGTTTATGACTAATAAATCTTCTATCCAAGATGTTTTATTTTTCCCACAGATGCGTCCTGAGAAAAATAATAAAACAGAAGAAGGAAACAACTAAATATACACACTAAATTTAACCTAATAATATGAGAAAACAAATAGTTGCAGGAAACTGGAAAATGAATACCACTCCTGCTGAAGGCGTGAAATTGGCAAAAGAGCTTGTCGCTTTAGAAGGTAGCTTAAATAATGTATCATTAATTATTGCTCCTCCTTATACACATCTAAGCATGATTCAAGATGTTATTGGAAAATCTTCAATAGCTTTATCTTCTCAAAACTGTGCTGACGAAGTTAAAGGTGCTTACACAGGTGAAGTTTCAGCTTCAATGTTAGCTTCTATAGGTACAGAATATGTAATTTTGGGTCACTCAGAACGTCGTCAATATTATAGCGAAACTTCAGAAACTTTAAATAAAAAAATGGCTCTAGCTTATGCTAATGGTCTAACACCAATCTATTGTGTAGGTGAAAACAAAGAAGAACGTGAAGCAGGTCGTCATTTTGATGTATGTCGTAAACAAATTGAAGAAGTTGTTTATAATCTTACAGAAGAGCAATTTGACACATTAGTAGTTGCTTACGAACCAATTTGGGCTATCGGTACAGGACTTACTGCATCTTCTGACCAAGCACAAGAAATTCATGCTTTCATTCGTGAAGTTTTGACTTCTAAATTTGGTGCTAAAGCAGAAAATACTTCTATTCTTTATGGTGGTAGTTGCAAACCAGGTAATGCACAAGAAATATTCTCTAAAAAAGATGTTGATGGTGGTTTAATAGGTGGTGCTGCTCTTGTTGCGGAAGATTTCGTAGCTATAGCAAAATCATTCTAATAGAATACTTTAGATATAAATTTAAAGGCGTTGTTATTTATAAAATAACAACGCCTTTTTGTTTTGTTTTTTTAATGAAAATAGTTGTTTTTAAGATAAAAAATAATTAACTTTGTAAGGTAATTTATTAAATAAAATAAGAAAAGATATGAAAAATTCAATTTGGATAACTTTAGGTGCAATAGTGTTATTTATAGCAGTATTATCTATGTCGTTTGCAAATATTTATAATTCGATGGTTTCGAAACAGGAGGAAGTTACAGCAAAATGGGCGCAAGTTGAAAATCAGTATCAAAGACGAGCCGATTTAATTCCTAATTTGGTGAATACCGTACAAGGATATGCTCAACATGAAAAGTCTACTCTTGATGCAGTTATTTCTGCACGTGCTAAGGCTACAAGTACAAACGTATATCTTGGTAAAGAGGGTTCTTTAGCTAATTTTAATAAAGCACAAGGTGAGCTTTCTTCTGCATTATCTCGTTTAATGGTAGTTTCTGAAAGATATCCTGACCTTAAAGCGAATGTTAATTTTTCTCAACTTCAAGCTCAACTTGAAGGTACTGAAAATAGAATTTCTGTAGAAAGAAAACGTTATAATGATAGTGCTAAGGATTACAATAGATATATTAGAAAATTCCCAAATAATGTTGTTAAAGGAATGTTTGATTTTGAAAAACTACCTTATTTTGAATCTAAAGAGGGAACAGATATTGCTCCAGTAGTAAAATTTAATTAAATTTTATAAAAATGAAATTAAGTAAGATTTTTAGTGACGAAGAAAAAAAACGTATAGTTGATGCTATTGCAAAAATTGAATCAACAAGTAGCGCAGAAGTGCGTGTGCATATAGAATCTAAATGTCCTGCATCCCCAGTTGATAACGCTGTTAGGGCTTTCTCAAAATTAAAAATGCATAAAACACGTGACAAAAACGGAGTATTGCTTTATATAGCTGTTAATTCAAAAAAATGTGCTATTGTAGGTGATGAAGGTATCAATAAAAATGTTGATAAAAATTTCTGGGATTTGTGTTGCGAAAAAATGTTACTATCTTTTAAAAATAATAATTATTGTCAAGGTATTGTTGATGCTTTAGGTATGGCTGGTGTTGAGCTTACAAAACATTTCCCAATACGTGAAGATGATACAAACGAATTGTCAAACGAAATTTCATTTGGCAAATAATTTCTAAAAATATGAAAAAGTTCTTTCTGTTATTAACATTATTTTGCTTGTCTTCGGTGTGTTTTGCTCAAGATTTGCTTGATATGCCTAAGCCTAAATCTTTAATTGAAGATAAGGCAAACATATTCACTTCTAGTGAGCGTTATTCTATGGAGCAAAGCTTAATGGCAATCAACGATAGTACTTCTACTCAAATAATGATTCTTACTCTTAGTGATTTAGAAGGCAATGATGCTTCTAGTTTAGCTACTGATTTAGGTCATAAATGGGGAGTAGGTCAAGATGGTAAAGATAACGGAATTTTAATTCTAATAAAACCAAAATTAAGTCAAAGAGATAGAGGTCAAGTGTTTATAGCTGTTGGCTATGGACTTGAAGGCATCATTCCAGATGCTATTGCAAAAACAATTGTTGATAAAGAGATGTTACCATTCTTTTCTAGAGGAATGATGTATAGAGGAGTTTCTTCGGCAATAGATGTTTTAGCAAGTCTTGCTTCTAAAGAATTTACAGCTAAAGAATATGTCAATAAAAAAGCAAATCCTTTATTAGGAGGAATGCTATCTTTTATGTTTGTGATATTTATATTTGCTATAATATCACTATCTTCTCGTCGTCGTACTGTTGTTGATGGAAAATCTTTTGAAACAAGAAGTTCTATTCTTCCATGGTTATTGCTTGGTAGTATGGGTAATGGTGGCGGTTTTGGCGGAGGATCTTCAGGTGGAGGCTTCGGAGGCGGAGGCGGAGGCGGTTTCGGTGGCTTTGGCGGAGGTGGCTTCGGTGGCGGTGGAGCTGGTGGAAGTTGGTAATGTTAAAGATCTTATAAAGTAAAAAAAATAGAAATAGAATAATTACTATATATGTGTAATTATTTATCCAAAATAAATAGAATATTAAACTTAAATAATATATGTCTGAATTTGAGAAAATAACTAAGGTAGATATAGGAAAAGAGATGAAAAGCTGTTACATAGATTATTCTATGTCAGTTATTGTATCTCGTGCACTACCTGATGTACGTGATGGTTTGAAGCCTGTTCATAGAAGGGTTCTTTATGGTATGAGCAAAGAGTTAAATCTATACTCAAACAAAAAACATATGAAATCTGCCCGTGTTGTCGGTGAAGTCATGGGTAAATATCACCCACATGGTGATAGTTCTGTATATAATACTATGGTTCGTATGGCGCAACCATGGTCTATGAGATATCCTCTTGTTGACGGTCAAGGTAATTTCGGTTCTGTAGATGGTGATAATCCAGCTGCGATGCGTTATACTGAGGCACGTATGGCAAAAATTGCTGAAGAAACAATTGCAGATATCGATTATGATACTGTAGATTTCCAAAGTAACTTTGATGAAACCCATCAAGAACCAACAGTTCTTCCTACTCGTATTCCTTTATTATTAGTAAATGGTACTTCGGGTATTGCTGTGGGTATGGCTACAAATATGCCTCCCCATAATCTTACAGAAGTTGTTAATGCACTTTGTGCAACTATAGATAATCCAGAAATAACTATTGATGAGCTTTGCGAATATATTAAAGCTCCAGATTTCCCAACGGGAGGTATTATCTATGGATATGAAGGTGTAAAACAAGCATATTTAACTGGTCGTGGTAGAGTAGTTATGCGTTCTAAAACTGAGATTGAGACAACAGAAAAAGGGCGTGAGAAAATTATAATTACAGAAATTCCATATCTTGTTAACAAAGCTGAGATGGTTAGAAAAATAGCCGATCTTGTTAATGATAAAAGAATAGAAGGAATTTCATATATAAATGATGAATCAGATCGTGAAGGTACTCGTGTTGTTATAGTTCTTAAAAATGATGCAGTTGCTTCAGTTGTTTTAAATAAATTATTTAAATATTCTGATCTTCAAACTTCATTCTCTATAAACAGTATTACTCTTGTTAATGGTCGTCCAAGACTTCTTAACCTTAAAGAGCAATTAGAGTGTTTTATTGCACATCGTCACGAAGTTGTTGTTAGAAGAACTCGTTTCTTATTAAAGAAAGCAGAAGATAGAGATCATATTCTTCAGGGTTTATTGATAGCACAAGCTAATATTGATGAAGTTATAAGAGTAATAAAAGAATCTCAAACTCCTGAGGATGCTAAAAATAATTTAAAAACTCGTTTTTCTTTATCAGAAATTCAAGCTACAGCAATTATAGATATGCGTCTTAGAGCCTTAACAGGTCTTGAGGAAGGAAAGCTTAAAGCTGAACATGACGAACTTGCTAAAAAGATAGAAGGTTATACAACTATTCTTTCTGATGAAAACTTGCAAATGACAATCATCAAAGATGAGATGCTTGAAATTAAAGAAAAATATGGTGATGAGCGTCGCTCAGAAATCGTATTCTCATCTGAAGAATTTAATCCAGAAGATTTTTATGCTGATGATGATATGGTTATAACAATATCTCATCTTGGATATATAAAACGTACTCCTCTTTCAGATTATCGTACACAAGCTCGTGGAGGTGTAGGTTCTAAGGGTAGTGCAACACGTAATGAAGATTTTATAGAACATATTTTCTTTGCTTCTATGCACTCTACACTTATGTTGTTCACAGAGTTAGGACGTTGTTTCTGGCTTAAAGTTTATCAAATTCCAGAAGGATCGCGTCAATCTAAAGGTCGTGCTATTCAAAATTTATTGAATATTACTCCTGATGATAAGGTTAGAGCATACATGAATGTTAAGAATCTTAAAGATGAAGAATTTATAAATAATAATTACGTCGTTATGTGTACACGTAGCGGTATGGTTAAGAAAACTCTTCTTGAAAAATATTCTCGTCCTCGTGCTAATGGTGTAAATGCCATTATTATTAAAGAAGGCGATCAACTTATTGATGCTCAACTTACTAATGGTGATTGTGAAATTCTTTTAGCAGCTTATCAAGGTAAAGCTAATCGTTTCCACGAATCTCACGTTCGTACAGTTGGACGTACAAGTCAAGGTGTTAGAGGTATAAATATAGAGGGTGAAAATCGTGTTATTGGCATGGTTATTTCTCCTGCAAATATAACAACTGATATTCTAGTTATTTCTGAAAATGGATATGGTAAACGTACATCTATAGATGATTATCGTATAACTAACCGTGGAGGTAAAGGTGTTAAAACTCTTACTATTACAGAAAAAACAGGAAATTTAGTTTCTATAAAAAGTGTATCTGACGATAATGATTTAATGATTATTAATAAATCAGGAATGACAATAAGAATTCCTGTTGAATCATTAAGAGTTATGGGTCGTGCTACACAAGGTGTTAGAGTAATTCATCTTAAAAACGATGATTCTATAGCATCATTAACAATTGTTCCTAAAACTGAAGAAGAAGAGGAAGTTGTTTTAGAAGAGGGTGCAGTAGTTTCTGAAAATGAAAGTATTGTTTCTGAATCTGAGACAGTATTAATTTCCGAAACGGAAGTAATTGTTGAAAAAACAGAAGAATAAATAATTTAATAAATAATAACAAACGAAAAAATAGGAATATAATGAAAAAAATATTTTTAACTTTAATATCTTTTCTTGCAGTCTCAGTAGCAGTTGCACAGGTAGATGTTCAACCTTTACTTAGTAAATTAGAGAAAAGTAATAGTTATATTACTCACCCTAAAAAATCCTTAAAAGTTTCAACTTGGATAAATAGAGGTAATATTTACAAAGAAATTGGAGAAGCAAATTACAACAAACTTTTTATTGGACAACCAGTTTTAGTTCTTACATCAGCTTTAGGGCAACCTACAAATGCAGCAGCTATTCCTTTGGAGAAAATAGGTAATTCAGAGTATGCTGTTTATGAATATCCAAATGTTACTGTTTATCTTGATTCTGAAAAAAATATCGCATTTTTCAATGATAAAAACCCTGCTATGGTTGATGCTTTTGATAATGCATTAGAGTCTTATAACAAAGCAATAGAGTTAAATCCTGATAAAGCAAGTTCTGTAGTTGATGAGTTAAAAGCACTTTCTACAGCTTATCTTGTTAGAGCTAACAATAACTTTAATTTGAAAAATCACGAAGAGGCTTATGCTGATTATATCAAATCTGCTTCAATTCTTGATATGCCTTTTATTAATGATCCTACTTCTGCTGAATCTTATTTATGGGCTCTATATTCATCTTTAGGTTTAGGTGATAATGAAAAAGCGAATATTGCGATAGACAAATTATTAGAGAAAGATTATCTTATGGAAGGTATGACTCTTTATTATGCTGGTGTGGTTAAAATGAATATTGAAGGCTTAGAAGATGCTTCAGAGCAAATGTTTATGCGTGGTATTCAAGAGTTTCCAAGTAATAAAGATATGGTACCAGGTCTTGTTAGTTTATATACAAAAAGAGGAGATGATGCTACAAAAATTATCCCTTTAATTATTAAAGCTCAAGAACAAAATCCAGATGATATAAATCTTATAATTCAAGAGGGTAATGCTTATATTGCTATAAATGATTTCGATAATGCTATTATTGCTTATGATAAAGCAATTGTAAAAGATCCTACTTTTTTTAATGCTTTATATAACAAAGGTCTTGCTTATTATAAAATGTCAGACAAATGTTATAAAGAGCTTAATGATATTGACTATACTAATGTTTCAGTTGCTGAAGCTAAAAATGCTGAGGTATTGAAATATCGTAAAGCTGCTGTAGAAGTATTTGAATCTGCTTTTGAATTAGATTCAACAAATAAAAGTACTATTGAGCTTCTTAGAGCATTGTCTTTTTCTTTACGTGATGAAGATCCTATTTATATGGAAAAATATAATAAATATAATGAATTAAATAAAGCATTATAGTATATTCGTTACTAATAATAAAAAAAATAGTCTAATATTAATTTATTAGGCTATTTTTTTACATTTATATATCTATTGTTGATGTTTTTTGTATCTTTGCAATTGTTTATGTGTCTTATACGTATAAATATATATAAATAATCTCTATTTTAGAGAAAATTGTTAATTTAAATAAAATATAATGAAAAAGTTTTTAAATGTAGTAATGCTTTTTTCTATGACTTGTTTAATGTTTTTAAGTTGTAGTAAATCTGAGAATGTGATTAATGGTGAAAAAGTAAATTTGCAACTCTCTTCTTCTAACTTATCCATTAATGTTGGTGGTAAATCAAAGTTGACGATTACAGCTTCAGAAAATGTTGAAAAGGATTTAGTAGTATCACTTATTTCTTCTGATAAATCTATTAAAGTTCCAGCAACACTAACTATTAAAGCAGGTGAAAAAACAGTAGAAGGTGAAGTTGAAGGAATCTCTTTAGGATCTTCAAAAATATCTATTTCTGCTGATGGTGTTGAATATGGAACTAAAGAAGTGACAATTAGTGTTGAAGAATTAGATGGTAAAATGACGATATCTTTGAAAATTGAAAAAAATGATATTGGTATTGAAGATGTAGTTCTTTTAACTGCTTTGGCTTCAGATACGGCTGAGGAAGATATAGAAGTATTGATATCCAAAACCGGTACAGCTGTAAAAACGTTTAAAAAAATTGTTATAAAATCGGGTGAAGAAGGTTCTTATGCTGTTGTTAAAGGAATAGAAGTTGGAACTTCTGAAATTACTATAACCGTTGAAGGTGTTAAAGTGCTTGTAAATAAGGTTGTTGTCAATGTTACTAAACCAGAAACTCCCGTTATTGAAAAATTAAATATTAATAGAGAAATTAAATTTTCTGCTGAGAAAGCTAAGAATGACAGTAAATATGTAGATTATGCTAATTTCTCTTATCTTAGTTTTGCTGAATTTGATGGTTCTAGAGTAACAAAATATCCAGGAACTCTATATCTTCATCAAACAAATTATTTAGGATCAGATGAACATTGTGGTGTTTTTGCTACAACTGTAGATACTTACGGTGGGAGTTATGTTTATGAAATGAAAAATGAGGAAGCTTTCTTTAAGAGTATTCCTTTAGATACACCTATTAATGATGATTTAACTTGGGGAAATAGTCTTACAACAAAGGGTCGTTTTGCAAATATTCGTAAACAAGGAATGGATGCTCAGTCATTGTCTAATGGAGTCCATTATATAGTTTGTAGTATGCCTGAAGGTGTAACCTCAGAATTCGCTCCAATTGATAATTATAAAATAAGAAGATGTTGGTTAAAAATAGAAATTAATAATCTTGATATAAAACTTCTTGATGGTGCTATGTGTTTGAATGGTGCAGATTTTAAAGTAGGTCAGAAATAATAATTGTTTAGTATAATAAAAATAAAGATTATGGAAAAATATATGAATATAAAAGGAAACTCGAATGTTTGTGAGTATGAAATATTTTCCAATAAAATTGAAATATTATTTTATGGAACTTGTAAGAAATATACATATAGTTATTCGAGTGCAGGAAAAGATAATGTTGATCATATGAAAGAATTAGCTATTGCTGGTTTTGGTTTGAATTCATTTATTAATTTATTTGTTAAAAATGAATATGAAAAATAATTAATTAGTTTTTAATTTTAACAAAAAGGTCTCTGTGAAATTTTCACAGAGACCTTTTTGTATTTTATTATAATATTATTTTATAATTTCTTTAG
>JADFUS010000028.1 GCA_015222165.1 Bacteroidota bacterium | reverse complement strand
ACCACGTGAATAATATAGCTATGATTCAATATTATGACCTTGGCGTTAGAGACTATTTTCACTCTATCATGAATATTGTGGAAACAGAGACTCCAGCACGAGTTGCGAAGGTTAACATGGTCACAAACTACTATGCTCAGGTAAAAATAGATGATAAGGTAGCGGTACGCACAAAGGTTATAAAAATGGGAACTAAAAGCATTACGCTTTTCCAAGAAGTTTATAACACGCTTACCAAAAAGATATGTTCTGATTGTCAAACTATAGTTGCGGGATTTAATCCAGAAACTGGAACTTCGGAAGTTATTTCTGAAGAGTGGAAACAAATAATTGCAGAACATGAAAATAAATAGTATCTTTATAAAATAACCAATACTTAAAATCATGAGAAATTTTATTTCAAGATTAAAATCTACCCTTTCTTTATTTAGTATTGTAGATATTACGATATTAAAAATATATTTAATTTCCCTAGGTACTATAGTGGGAGTTTATTTCGCTCAGAATCTTGAAAGCAAATTAAATATTTTATGGATAATTTTCGGCTTAACATTATTTTATCTAATAATAAAAGTGATAAAATACTACCGAGAACTTAAATAAAAAAAATAGACAACCAATTATGGTTGTCTATTTTTTTTATCATTTATTTATTATTATAAATTTACTTCTGCTCCGAGCATAAGGTTTGTTAAATCGGCTGGCATCGCTCCATCAAAATATCTATTCGGCTCTACCCTTTCGAAAAAATCTATTAAGTTTGAATGATTATATTTAAGACCTTCAAACATTGGCTCAAGCTCCTTAACATTTTTATCACCTATAAAGTCTCCGTTAAAATGGACACTCTCTATGGTATCGCCATTAACGACCATCTCAGCTTCAATAGTACCACACTTTAACTTACTCTCATAACAAATATTCGATTTTGCCATTTTGCCATATACCCAACTTTTTGAAGCATATTTTTCTTCTCCTATAGCTTCAACTTCCGCAATTTGCTGAGGAGTTAAAACCATACAGTCTTTTCCGTTTTCAGAAAGTATATTTTCAAGTTCCTGCTTAAATTCTGAAACATTTTTAAGCTGAGGAAGATAATCTTTGATATTTGCAACTTGCTTACTTACTGACGATGTACCACGAAGTTTCATCTTACTTTTAGGACCATTTAAAACATTCTTAAGAATCGTAGTATCCACATCATAAAGTAAAGTTCCGTGAACCATACATTTATCTTTGAATATTCGTTTTGCACAACCAGAAATTTTCATACCCTTCATAAGAATATCATTTCTTCCTGTCATAGCTACATCTTCAAGCCCCATTTGTTGCAGAGCATCAATAATATAGCCTATATATTGTTCGAAAACTTCTTTATCTTGAGTAAATTTTCCTATAAAGGTGAAATTTAAATTGGCATTGTCATGATATACCGCACCGCCACCTGAAAAACGTCGTACTAAATGTATTTTATTTTTTTCTAGGTACTCTAAATCAACCTCTTTATAGGCATTTTGGTTTGCACCAATAACCACTGTAGGTTCGTTTTGCCATAAAAAGAAAAATGGCTCTTCACAATCAATATTCTCTAAACAATATTCATCAAAAGCCATGTTAAAATATGGGTTATTACTATTTTGAACTATATATTTCATTTTATATTTTCTATTTTCTCTACAATTTTTTCAAAAATTGTTTCTGAACAAAGCATATCTCCATCTTCATCACCACAATCAATAACATTAAAAGAAGAATCTAATTTTTCTTGTTCCAAATAAACTTCACGCACTTTATCTTGAAAAGATAACGATGCTTCGTGAATATCTATTTTTCCTTTTAGATAATCTCTATCATCGCCCTCTCTAGCTTTTTCTAACTTGCTTTTAGTGAAAGATTTGGGAACATTTAAGAAAATCGATAAATCTGGTTTTGGTATTTTATTATGGTTATATTCAAGGTCGAAAATCCAATTTCTCAAATCTTCTTGCTCTTTTTTCGTCGCAACTTTGGCACATTGATAAGCTATGTTTGAATATAGGTAACGGTCTAAGACAACAACATTATCCTCTTTAAGCCATTTTTCAATGGTATTTTTAGCCTCTGCTCTGTCTCCAGCATAAAGAAGAGCAACGAGATAAGGATCTACATTGTTTAAGTCGCCAAGTTCTCCACGCAAAAATTTAGCTATAAGCTCGCCATATATTGGCGCATCAAAGCGTGGAAAATGTACATTTTTACATTCCAAACCTTTTTGAGCAAAATATTCTCTAATTTTTTTTAACTGTGTGGATTTTCCAGCTCCGTCAAGCCCTTCTATTACAACAAACATAATTTATTATTTAAGCATATTACAAGCCACTTTCGTAGCTTTAACTAGTTTATCTACCTCTTCAAGAGTATTATACATCGCAAAAGAGGCTCGAGCCATTCCTTTTACGCCATAATGTGTCATTGTAGGCTCTGCACAATGTGTTCCTGTGCGAATAGCTATACCTTGTTTGTCAAGTATCATACCTAAATCATAAGGGTGAACGCCCTTAATATTAAAGGATAAGATACAATCTTTATCTGGCATAGTTCCATAAATTATGATATCGTCTATTTTCGACATCTCCTGCATAGCATAATCTATAAGCTCTTTTTCGTGTTGCATAATATTCTCTATACCAACACTATTTACATATTTCACAGCTTCTGCAAGAACAATAGCACCAACATAATTAGACGTCCCTGCCTCAAATTTTAATGGCACGGGAGCATAAGTTGTTTTCTCAAAAGTTACATGAGCAACCATATCTCCACCACCCATAAACGGAGGCATTATTTCTAAAAGTTCTTTTTTACCATAAAGAACACCTATCCCAGTTGGAGCGTATAATTTATGCCCAGAAAAAGCATAAAAATCGCAATCCATCGCCTTAACATCTGTCTTTTGGTGAACAACACCCTGACAACCGTCAACGACAACTTTTGCACCAAATTCATGTGCTTTTTTACAAATATAATTTACATCATTGCGAGTTCCAAGCGTATTTGAACATTGAGTAATCGCAACAATTTTTGTTTTTTCGTTAAGTAATTTTTCATAAGAAGAGATGTCTAACTCTCCATTATCAAAAAAAGGAATAACACGTAATATAGCACCGTTTTTCTCACAAATTAATTGCCAAGGGACTATATTTGAGTGATGTTCCATTTCTGAAACAAGAACTTCATCACCTTTTTTTAAAATCATGCTACCATAAGAATAGGCAACAAGATTTATAGATGCTGTCGCACCAGAAGTAAAGATAATTTCTCTATCATCGTCGCAACCAAGAAGTTGAGCTATCGTTTTTCGAGCTTCCTCATAAGCAACAGTACATAAGTTGCTCAGCCTATGAACTCCTCTGTGGATATTGGCATTCATAGAACAATAAATCTCTTTTTCCTTTTCTATAACGCATAAAGGTTTTTGAGATGTTGCACCGCTATCGAGATAAGCAAAATTTTTATCAACTTTTTTCGCCTCTTCAAGCAACGGAAAATCTGCTCTTATTTTTGATATATCAAACATATCTATATATTTATAGTCTTTCGCTAAGACTCTCTTTTATACTCTCTTTTAATTCCTCATCAGAGATAACATCAAGAACTTCTCCAATAAAACTTCCAAGGAGTAAACGTTGTGCCATAGGAAGAGAAAGTCCTCTTTGACGAGCATAAAATAAAGCTTCTTCATCAAGTTGTCCTACGGTAGCACCGTGAGAACACTTAACATCATCAGCATTTATTATAAGTTGTGGTTTTGTATATATATTTGCTTCTTCACTAAGCAAAATATTATTATTTTTTTGGTATGCTTCAGTTTTCTGAGCTCCTATTTCAACAAAAATATTTCCATTAAAAACAGCTGTGGACTCATCTTTTGCAATGTTTCTATACAATTGACGGCTAATACAATTTTCAGCTATATGATGGATTATAGTGGCATTGTCGGTGTGCCAATCGTCACATGTCACAGCAACCCCATTAAGTATGCACTCTGCATAGTCTCCAATCAAATTAACCTTTATATTGTTACGACAAAAACCTTTTTTTGCAACTGCTATAGTGTGTTTAAAAAATGAATTTGCTTTTTGCTCAACAATTATTGTGTTGACCATACGAGAGCTCACATCTTTAATATTTGTCTCTACAATCTCCAAATTTGCACCCTCACCAATAAATATCTCGCACACTCTCGCCCACGAAACATCTTGTTGATTATGGTTAATAATAATTTTTGCTATCGCTCCTTTTTCAAGGATAATTAACTCTCTAACGCCAAAATTATTATTCTGAAAAGATAAATCTATAGTTATAGGCTCTTTAGTTGTTGCACCTTTAGAAATAAAAATAACATTTCCATTAGAACATAAAGCCGTATTTATTCCAACCATAGCATCGTTTTCTTTCTCTGCTAATTTATTGAAATATTTATTGAATATTATTTCGTTTTTTTCTGAAAAATCTTTTAAAGAGCATTTTGTAACACCCTCTTTATCATAATAAGAATCACCTTCTATAATATTTTCACTATAGCTTAATTCAGCTTCCGAAAATATTTTATTTAGTGGAGAATATTTATATTCCTCGACTTTAGATGATGGAAAACCCAATTTTTCAAATACCTCAACTCCTTTTTGACGAAATTTGTCAAAAGATGTTTTTTGGTTTATTGTATCAAGTAAACTACTCATTTTCAAAATCTTTTATAAGCCAATCATATCCTTCTGTTTCAAGTTTTAAAGCAAGTTCTTTTGTGCCACTGTGAATAATGCGACCATTATATAGAACATGAATAAAATCAGGAACAATATAATCTAATAATCGTTGATAGTGAGTTATAACTATTGCTGCATTTTCAGGCGTTTTAAGCTGTGTAACTCCGTTACCAACAATACGTAAAGCATCTATATCAAGTCCACTATCTGTTTCATCAAGAATTGCTAATTTTGGTTTTAACATAGCCATTTGGAAGATTTCATTTTTCTTTTTCTCCCCACCAGAAAAACCTTCATTAACACTTCTACGAGTTAATGATCTGTCAAGCTCTACTACTTTACCCTCTTTTTTCATCATCTTCAAAAAATCTGACGATTTCATAGGAGGTAAGCCTTTATATTTACGTTGTTCAGAAATAGCAGATTTTAGAAAATTCGCCATGCTAACTCCTGGTATTTCAACAGGATATTGGAATCCCAAAAACACCCCTTCATTAGCTCTATCTTCAATACTCATTTCTAAAAGATTTTTACCATCAAAAGTAACACTACCTTCTGTGACAATAAATTTCTCTTTTCCTGCCAAAACTGAAGCAAGAGTACTTTTTCCAGAACCATTTGGTCCCATAATAGCGTGTACTTCTCCTGCCTTTATAGAAAGATTTATACCTTTCAATATCTCTTTTCCGTCTACATTTGCATGTAGGTTTTTCACTTCTAACATATTTTTGTATTTATCCGACACTACCTTCAAGACTTATTGCCAACAATTTATTTGCCTCCACAGCAAACTCCATAGGCAATTTATTTAATACCTCTTTAGCATATCCGTTAACAATCAAACCCAAAGCATCTTCTGTTTTTATACCTCTTTGGTTACAATAGAATAACTGTTCCTCTCCAATCTTAGAAGTTGTTGCTTCGTGTTCTACGATGGCTGTTTTATTGTGAACATCTATGTATGGGAAAGTGTGAGCTCCACATTCTGAGCCTATTAACAGCGAATCACACTGCGAATAGTTACGTGCTTTCTCTGCATTTCGAGCCACTTTAACTAACCCTCTATAACTGTTGCTACTTTTCCCCGCAGAAATACCTTTAGAAATAATTCTACTTGTAGTATTT
>JADFUS010000027.1 GCA_015222165.1 Bacteroidota bacterium | reverse complement strand
GGTTCATACAGTTAGCTATATTATATGTTTATTAATTCTTTTTATTTATAAATTACCTGCCTTTTCTGAGGCTTCTTTATTTTCTTTTTCTTTGATACTTTTTTCTGTAGCTTCAAGTTTAGCTTTTAGCCTTCTAACTTTTCCTTCTTTTACTCCAGTTATCTCATACTCCAAAATCTCTTTTTGTATTTCATCTCTTTTGGCGTAAAGGTCGTTTTTCTTGTATTTTAGTACTGTTGAAAAATCTTTTATATCAGAAGTTCCGTCAATATAAGATTGAGCATTATTATACATTCTCATAACTTGCTTTTTGTATTCTGTATTTGGATATTCAGAAATTAAAGAGTAGTAAGAGTCAATGACATCATAAAATCTATTTTTCTGCTTAGATTTAACACTTTTCTTAGCATAATCATAATATGATTTCATCATAGTATATTTAATATCTTCTCTATATGGAGTTTCGGGATTACGCTTAAGAACATTTTTAAATGTTGTTATCGCCGAAGTATAGTAACCAATATTATAGTATGTTTCTCCGACCATAAATTCTTTTTGGTGAATTTTATGTGTCAGCTCATTAATCAATATATTTGCTCTTTCTGTATATTTGTCGTTAGGGTAGTGTATCACGAACTCATTAAAAGCTGAAATTGCTTTTGCAGAGTTTAGTTGGTCACGTTCAGAATTTGGAGAAATCATATAAAAACTCATAGCATACATGAATTCTGCATCTTTAGTAAAAGTACTTCTACCATAATTTTTTCTAAATAAGTCAAATGCTTGAGCACTATTTTCATATTCTCCAATACGAAAATAAAGGTTTGACATATAGAATCTTATAGTATCTGCTCTTGCGGTTGTTGAATATACGCTATTAACTCTTTGAAATAGCGCCGCAGCACGTTGATCCTTTTTCTCTTTATAGCATTTCAGAGCAAGCTGGTATTGTTTTTCATAGTCTCTGCCTTTTAGTAGTTTTGAGTATTCGCTACACGAGCAGAAGCTCAGGAATATTATTCCTGCAACAATAATGCTTCTCATATTTAGTCTATCCATAATATAATTATCAATTTACTTCACAAAAGTAATACAATTTTATCAATCAATAAAATTTTTGTTGAATAATAATAACGCTTCGTTGAAAAGATTCATTGTGTAGACCTTAAATATATATATATTTTCTACCTTTGCTTATTGAAAATGAATTATTAATAATAACGAAATTTTAGGTTTATATCAAATGTAAAGACTTAAATTATTCCGTTTTACCTTAAAATACTTATAACAGTGGATATTTTTGAAAGAATTTTGAAAAATGCTGGTGGTCCTCTTGGTCAGTACCAAAAGAAAAGTCATGGCTATTTTATGTTTCCTAAATTAGAGGGACCTATTGCTCCTCGAATGATGTTTAGAGGAAAAGAAGTTTTAACTTGGAGTTTAAATAACTATTTAGGTTTGGCAGCTATGCCAGAAGTTATTAAAGCAGATGCAGATGCAGCACAAGAATTCGGTATGGCATATCCTATGGGTGCTCGTATGATGAGTGGTCAGACAGTTTGGCACGAAAAACTAGAGAGAGAACTTGCAGAATTTGTTGGTAAAGAAGATGCTTTCCTACTTAACTTTGGTTATCAAGGTATGGTATCTA
Organism: Bacteroidota bacterium; assembly: GCA_015222165.1. GTDB lineage: Bacteria > Bacteroidota > Bacteroidia > Bacteroidales > Rikenellaceae > JADFUS01. The sequence goes on along the minus strand of JADFUS010000027.1, from coordinate 10,592 downwards.
TTATCGATACTTTAACTACAGGAAAAGATGTTGTAGTTTATGATTCAGAAGCTCATGCTTGTATTATTGATGGTCTTCAACTTTTTAAAGCTAAGGGTGGTAAACGTTTTGTTTTCCCTCACAACGATATGGAACGTTGTCGTAAACAATTAGAACATGCTACAAAAGTTGCTGAAACTCGTGGTGGTGGTGTCCTTCTTGTAACAGAAGGTGTTTTCGGAATGAAAGGTGATCTTGGTAAACTTGATGAAATTGTCGCTATGAAGAAAGATTTCAATTTCCGTCTTCTTGTTGATGATGCTCACGGTTTTGGTACTATGGGTAAAACTGGTGCAGGAACTCCTGAACATTTCCATGCTGAAGAAGGTGTAGATATTCACTTTGCTACTTTTGCAAAATCTATGGCTGGAATTGGTGCTTTTGTTGCAGCAAGACCTGAAATTGTAGATTTCTTTCGTTATAATATGCGTTCTCAAATATATGCTAAATCTCTTCCTATGCCTATGGTAAAAGGAGCTTTGAAGCGTCTAGAGTTGATAAAAACTCGTCCAGAACTTCGTGAGAAATTATGGCATATAACAAATCTTCTTCAATCAGGTTTGAAAGAAGATGGTTTAGAAATTGGTGTTACTCAATCTCCAGTTACTCCTATTTATCTTAAAGGTGGTGTAAATGAAGCAACAAATCTTGCTGTAGAGATGCGTGAAACTTACGGTATTTTCTGTTCTGTAGTGTCTTATCCAGTTATTCCTAAAGGTGAGATAATTTTCCGTATGATACCAACAGCAACACATAGCGAAGAAGATGTTCGTTATACAGTAAAATGTTTCAAAGAGTGTAAAGCAAAACTTGATGCTGGTGAATATAATGTAGAAATGCCAGACCGTGGCGAAAAACGCTAAGTCTATATGAATATAAAAAAATAGCTTACTCATTAATTTGAGTAAGCTATTTTTTTGAATTATTGTATTTGTTATTGCTTAATATGTATATTTGTATAATAAATATATTAAAAATAATAAATTATGAAAAAACTTTTTATCATTATTGTGTTGTTATTTACAACGAATATTGTTTCAGCGCAAGATTTTTCTTTTGGACCAAAACTTGGTCTGAACGTGTCTAACATAACACAAAACAAAGAATTAGATGTTAAAGCTGGTTTTATTGCTGGTGCTTTTGTGCAGTATGATTTTAATAATAAAATGGCTATTTCGGGAGATGTCCTTTATTCTCAGCAAGGTGCGATTATGAGATATGATAATTTTAAGAGAAAGATAAATGTTAATTATCTAAATGTCCCTATTTTATTTAATTATTATATTATTGATGGTTTTGCTATTAAAGCAGGTCTTCAAATGGGTGTGTTTTTGAGAGGTAGTTATGTAGATAAATATGATAATGAAACAATTAAATCTGATAAAATAAATTATTATAGTGCTCTTGATTTATCTCTTCCAGTAGGTATCTCTTATGAATTACCTATAGGTTTAATATTTGATGCACGTTATAATATTGGAGTATCAGGAATATATGGCGATCTTAAGGGAGGTGGAGATAATGCAGGAACAAATTCGGTATTTAATTTTACAGTAGGATATAGATTTGGAAAATAGTAATTGTTGTGTAAGAAAAAAAAGGTTGAAACGAAATTTTCGTTTCAACCTTTTTTATGGTTATTCTTTTGTTAAAATAATTTCTTTACCTTCATCAATGAGGTTCATTTTGTTGCCAGATATAGTGCCTTCACTAGTTTCGCCATTTATAGTGATAGAAACTTTTGGAGGGTTATAAGTGTAAGTACCGTTTCTAGTTATATATTTGTATGGAGTTGTTTTGCCATCAATAATTGCCGCTGCACCAATTTTAGCTTTTACAATATCTTTTTCGAAAATAAAACCAACTGAAGCCATGATATCTAAACTTACTCCACTTTCTTCGATATGACTTTTGAATTTAGAGTTCCAAGATGTGCCATCTAAAGTTTGAATTTCTGGTTCATTATCTTTATTACAAGATGTTAGGGCAATAGTAAAAATTGCCATTAAGGTTAATAGTTTTTTCATTTTTTAGGAATGTTTGATTAAATTTTATCTATAGTATATAGATTTGGGAAATAGTAATTGTTGTGTAAGAAAAAAAGGTTGAAACTAAATTTTCGTTTCAACCTTTTATATTTTTATTTTTTTGTTAGGACTAAAATTTCACCTTCATCTGTAAGAGTCATTTTATTGCCAGAAATTGTTCCTACAATAGTTTCGTTATCTATTGTCATTTTTATTTTTGGAGGATTGTATGAATATTTTCCGTCTTTAATGTCATATTCATATTTACCTGCTTTGCCATCAATCATAACAGCTGCGCCTATTTTGCTTTCTACATTACTTTTTGTAAAATCATATCCGATATATACTTTTACTTCCATTTTCATATCGTTTATTTTTTGGCTTTCGTCATATTCAACACACCAAGTAGTACCATCTAAAGTTGAAGTTTCAAATTCATCATCACTACTGCAAGATGTTAGGGCAACAGTAAAAATTGCCATTAAAGTTAATAATTTTTTCATTTTTTTATTGTTTTGGGTTATATGTATAATGATATTTTAATTATTGAGGTGCAATATTAATTAAATAAATTTAAAGTACAAAATAAATATCATAAATAACTTATTATTTATGATATTTAAGTGTAATAGCATGGAAATATAAATTATAAAAAAGGTTGAAACGAAATTTTAGCTCAACCTTTAGAAATTTATTTTTTCGTAAAGATAAATTTCTCATCTCCATTTTTAAGGATCATTTTATTATCGGATATAGTTCCGCTATTGGTTTTACCTTTTGTTATTAATGTAACGTATGGGTTTGTGTATTTATAAGTGCCTGTTTCTCCATCGAATTTTTCTTCTCCGTTTTCAATCCAATTGTAATATAATGAATATGTCTTTTTTTGAAATTTTAAAGTACCTTCCCGATTATATTCTGTACTTTTATGTGTCCAAATAGTACCATTTAAAGTTTCGTATTCATTAATTTCACTGCAAGAAGTAAGCGTAAAAATTAAAACGGTCATTAAAGCTAATAAATTTTTCATATTTTTAAAATTATGTAATTTATATTATTTTCATGGTTATTTTAATACTATATAAGTATCATTTATGATACCAACAATGCAGAATAGGTTAAGTTTATTTGGGAAGTTAAGGGATTTTTGTAAGTTTTATTTTGATATGAGGATTTCAATATAAAAAAATGTATATTTGTAATATTATTTAAAATGAAAATATAAAAAGATATGAATATAGCATTTTTAATAGGTAACGGTTTTGATCTTCAAATAGGAATGAAAACGAGTTATTCAGATTTTTATAATTATTATGTTAGCAATAAATCTGAAGAAAAATATGATGCTCGTGGGAAGAAATTAATAAGTGATTTTAAAAAAGATATTAGTGCTAATTATGAAAATTGGGCTGACTTGGAATTGGGGTTGGGAGAGTATACTTTGAAATTAGAAAATGAGAGTGATTTTGAAGTTATTTATGATGATATTGTTGTGAACCTTTCTTTTTATTTAAAAGTAGAGACAGATAAATATGATTTTGATGGATTGGGAGATCTTCTTTTAGAAGATATCGATCTTTTTTATCAAAAATTTAAATTTGATAATGAAATTGTATTTTTAAAAGAAGATAGGAATTTTAATTTTATAAATTTTAATTATACATTTTCTATAAAGAGGATACTAAATAAAAGAAAGTTTCCTTTCTTAATAAATTTTAGTCCACTTGATAATTCTAGTATAGTTTCGTTAAATCATATTCACGGAACCGTTAAAGATAGAATGATTTTAGGAGTATCTGATAAATTTCAAATTAAAAATAAAGATTTAGTTGAAGATACTAATATGCATAATTCATTTATTAAGCCTATAATAAATGAAATTTCAGATGAAAATGTGGATTTAGAATGTTATAATATATTGAATAAGTCTGATTATATTTGTATTTTTGGTTTGTCATTGGGAGATTCAGATAGAATTTATTGGGAGAAAATAGGTGAGAAACTTAAGATAGGAGATTGTAAGTGTTGTGTTTTTTTTAAAGGTGATAAGGAAATAAAAAAAATATTTCCTAAATATAAATTTAGAAATGATAATGAAATAAAAGATTTGTTTTTGTCGAAAACGGATCTTACGGATGGTGAAAAGGAAGAAGTTAGAGAAAGAATATTTATAAGTTATAATAGCGATATTTTTAATTTTAAGGTTAAAGAGAAAGTAATTGTTAAAGAAGATAAAAATGTTGAAAAAGAAGTAGATAGAATTGTTACTAATATTAATATCAATAATAATAAGCCTCCAGTTTCGGTTTAGATTGTTGTTTGTATTATATTGTTGGTTATTACAGCTCTTCGAGCTGTTGCCGATTAAGTAGAAATTGCTTGCAATTTCAATTTAATCATTAATCGGCTTGCTTCGCCATTTATTGCTTCGCCGTTCATTGCTTTCAGCTACACTTTTGCTTCGCCTTTTATTACGCTTCGCTAAGACATTCTTTTCTGAAGAAAAGAAGCAAAAAACTTGTAGCGAGAAATTTCATTTCTCTTTGGGAAGTGCGTTTTTGTGCTGTTTTTGTGGTCTAATGTCAGTGGGGATATTGCAACTGAAATATTGCGTTTATGTGGTTTTATGTCAGTGGGGATATTGCAACTGAAATATTGCGTTTTTGTGGTTTGATGTCTGTGGGGGTTTTGCAATAGATATATTGCGTTGATTTTTTACATTTCGCCGATGAGTCCTCGAATGACAACTGACGCACAGTGGCAACCGAAAACTGTAGGCATATAAGATAATGTGCCTACATTACTCTTCTTATTATCTTCATAAACAAGAACCATTGCTCCCTCACGAATCTCTTCGGGAGAGAAAACACACCAGAATCCTGTTCTTATATCTTTTCGATGTAGTCGCTTGCGAAGTGCAAAAGCAAGTCGGCAATGATGACTATTCGAGATGTCTGTGATTTCAACTTTTGTGGGGTCGGTTTTTCCTCCTGAGCCCATAGAGCTGACAAGAGGGTAGCCCCTTTTTAGAGAGCCATAGACAAGTGCCGCTTTAGGTGTAAGCGTATCTATAGCATCGACAACATAGTCGAATTTGGTGGAGTCTAAGATACTATCGACGTTATCCTCACCGAGGAATTCACGGATAATAGTTAGCTTGATATTTGAATTTATATCTTTTAGTCGTTCGGCGAGAACCTCAGTTTTACTTTTGCCAACAGTGGAGTGGAGAGCGATAAGTTGTCTGTTGATATTGCTGATACTAATATCATCACAGTCAATAATAGTCATTCGCCCAACTCCTGCACGGCAAATCATCTCTGCGGTATATGCACCAACGCCCCCAAGACCTACAATGAGAACGTGTGAGGATTTTAATTTTTCGAGTTTTGTTTCGCCCAGTAATAATTTAGTGCGTTCTCGGAAATCATTACTCCCCATATACTTTTTGGTAATTGTTGAAAACTTGTTCTTTTAGTTCTTCGACACTGCAACCTTTAATACCACTGACCTCTTCATATAGTTCTTCGATATTATTATCCATATCGTCAGTCTCTAAGAATAGCATATCCGTAGGGGTGCGACGTATAGAATCTTCGGTTTTATCTGAGTTTAGAGAGGTAAAGCCAAAAGATAAATATACTCCCATCTTTGTAAGCTGAACAGCAAGTTGTGGATCGCCAATAAAGCCGTGAAGCATGATGAACTTTAACTTAGAAGCGTATTCTTGAAGAATAGGCATCATGTCATCATATGCTTTAACACAATGAATGACAACACCTAAGCCCATAGATTCTGCTATATTAAGCTGTTGTGTGAAATATAATAGTTGTATATTTCTGTTTTTCTTGCCTTTGGCATAGTCTAAACCTATTTCGCCAATGGCTTTGAGATTTTCATTCGGAATGATAGTTTTGCGAATTGCATTTACATCAAAAGTTTGAGTATCCCAAGGGTGAACCCCCATAGTGAAAGGTGCTGAAGAGTCTACAGTATCTACACCTATCCTATATGACACGATAGAGATGAAGTCATTATCATCTCTATCGTGTGTATGTGCATTTATAAAAGTTGTTTTACAAATCATAATTTTATACCAACATATGTGCTTGGAGTGATAGCACGAAGTTCTGCTTTGATACTTTCATTAACATCTAGCCCGTCAATAAAATGTGTCATAGTTTCTTGTGTGACTCCTTTATTTGTACGTGTAAGTTGTTTTAATGCTTCGTAAGGGTTTGGATAGTTCTCACGACGCAAGATTGTTTGTATGCCTTCAGCAACTACAGCCCAATTTCTATTTAGATCTTTTGCTATAGCTTCCTCGTTGATGATAAGCTTGTTAAGCCCTTTTAAAAGAGATTTAATAGCTATCATTGAGTGTCCCATAGGTACGCCGATGTTACGCAAAACAGTAGAGTCTGTAAGGTCTCTTTGAAGTCTTGAAACTGGAAGTTTCATAGATAGGTGGTTGAAAAGTGCATTTGCCATACCTAAATTACCCTCTGCATTTTCATAGTCAATAGGGTTTACTTTGTGTGGCATAGCAGAAGATCCAACTTCCCCAGCTTTTATCTTTTGTTTGAAATAGTTCATAGAAATATATGTCCACATATCTCTACAAAGGTCAATCAAAATAGTATTTATACGTTTGTAACTATCAAAAATGGCAGCTATATTATCATAGTGCTCAATTTGTGTTGTTGTCTGTGAACGGTCTAGTCCAAGATTTTCATTCACAAATTTATTCGCAAAAGCTACCCAGTCTATATTAGGATAAGCAGCGAAATGTGCATTGAAGTTACCTGTTGCTCCACCAAATTTTGCAGGACATGGGATTTTTGAAACAAGAGAAATTTGCTTTTGAAGTCTTTCGACATATACTTTTATCTCTTTTCCCAAGCGAGTTGGTGATGCTGGTTGTCCGTGTGTATGAGCAAGCATAGGTATATCTTCCCACTCTTTAGAAAGAGAACTAAGAAGTACTACTACTTCTTGAAGTGCTGGGTGATATACTTCGTTTGATGCATCACGAAGAGAGTATGGTGTGGCAGTGTTATTTATATCTTGAGATGTTAGTCCAAAATGGATAAATTCACGAGAACTTCCCATGTTTAATTTGTCCATTCTTTCTTTGATAAAATACTCAACTGCTTTTACGTCATGATTTGTAGTTTTCTCAAATTCTTTCACACGTCGAGCGTCATCTACGGAAAATGTTCGGTAGATTTCCCTCATCGTCTCAAATTGAGATTTACTAACAGACTCAAGCTGTTTTAAAGGTAATTTACATAGAGAGATGAAATATTCAACTTCCACAAGTACTCTATATCTAATTAGAGCATATTCTGAGAAGTAGCTTGCAAGCTCTCCGCATTTGTCACGATATCTTCCATCTATTGGAGATATGGCTGTTAATGTGTTAAGTTCCATTTTATTCTTTATTTAAAAGATAGGAGACAAAAGTAACTCTTTTTTTTAAAATAAACAAGCAGAAAACAATAATCAAAATTAAAAAGAGTTTTATATCTAAATAGCTTTGCAAAAATCAAAAAAAAATTATATTTTTGCAAGAGGTTTCACTAAAATAAAAAAAACGTTATGGGATTTATCTCCTTTGTTCTCACAACAATTATCATTTTCTTTGTAGTTGGTTATGTGGGTAAGATATTGCTTAGATTGTGGCTTACACAAAAAATGCGACAGTTCAATGGTGAACAAACGACAAACAAGAGTGATTCGAGCTGGTTTGGTCGTAAAAATAATAAAAAGGAAGGTAGTGTAAAAGTTACTAAACTTACTGAAGATGCACACAAAGTCGATGGTAAAGTTGGCGAATATGTTGAATATGAAGAAGTTAATGAAGATAAATAAAATTTAAGATTGATATGAGTAAAGTTATTGAGATTGTCTCAGCAGAGGAGGCCGTAAAAGCTATTAAGAGTGGGGATAATATTCACATTAGTAGTGTTGCGACTACACCATTAAATTTAATAGATGCAATGGTGGAGCGTGGACGTAATGGAGAATTAAAAGATGTTGTGATACACCATATACATACAGAAGGAGCTATGGGTTATGCACAAAAAGAATTTGAAGGAACTTTTCAATTAGACTCTTTTTTTGTTGGTGGAAATGTCAGAAAATTTACACAATCAGGTTATGCAGATTATATACCTGCTTTCTTAAATGATACACCTCGTCTTTATGATAGAGGAGAGATGCCTTGTGATGTTGTTCTTATGCAATGTTCAGAGCCAGACGAACATGGTTATGTTTCTATGGGTACTTCTGTAGATTTAATGCCTTCGGTTTTAGGTTGTAAACCTATCGTTATTGCTTCGATCAACAAATACATGCCTCGTACTTTCGGTGATGGTTTTGTTCATCTTTCAGAAATAGATTACTTATGTCGTAAAGATGAACCTTTACATGAAGTTCACTCTGTACCTGCAACTCCTGAAGAGGAGCTTATAGGTCGCTATTGCGCTGAGCTTATCGAAGATGGTGCTTGTCTTCAAATGGGTATAGGTTCTATTCCTAATGCTGTACTTTCAAAATTAACAAATCATAAAAATCTTGGTATTCACACAGAGATGTGTGCAGACGGGGTTCTTCCACTTATAGAAAGTGGTATTGTAACTGGAGCTAATAAGGGCGTTGACAAAGGTAAAGTTATTACTACTTTCTGTCTAGGTTCTAAAAAATTATATGACTTTACGAATAACAACCCAGGTTTTGAGTTGAAATCTTGTAAATATACAAACGATCCATTTATAATATCTAAAAATCCAAAAACTACATCTATAAATTCTGCTGTTCAAATAGATTTAACAGGTCAAGTTTGTGCTGACTCTATAGGAATGCGTTTTTATTCTGGTGTTGGTGGTCAAGTAGATTTTGTTTATGGTTCTTCTCGTTCAGAAAAAGGTATCTCAATGATAGCTCTTCAATCTGTAACAAATAAAGGGATTAGTAAAATTGCTCCTATTCTTGATCCTGGAGCTGGTGTTGTTACTTCTCGTCCAAATGTACATTATATAGTTACCGAATATGGTGCTGTAAATTTACGTGGAAAATCGCTTCAAGAACGTTCAGCACTTCTAACAAGTATTGCTCACCCAGATCATCGTGAGACTCTTGAAAAAGCCACTTTTGATAGATTTGGTCCTCATTATACATATGTTAAAGCAAGAACATTACAAAAATAAATTTAGTTCTTTATAAATAAAAAAGCCTGAAAACGTTTGTGTTTTCAGGCTTTTTCTTGCGTTATATTTTTTAGAATAGTAGAATTACTGATAGAGAAACTACAGAAATTAATATCCATAAAATTACTCCCATGATTATAGGTCTTGAACCTACTTTTTTGATAGATGAGATAGAAAGTGTGCTTCCTATAAGAAATAGTGTTAAGCTCAGCGATTTATGTGAAAAAGTATAAATTATAGATGAAAGAGTTTCGTTAATAGGAAAATATGTGTTTATAATCATAGCAAAAATAAATAGGACAATAAACCAAGGAATAGATATGCTTTTCTTTCCTCCATTTTCATTTTTAAAAATAAAAGAAGAAACAATAGATAGTGGAATAACCCATAAAGCACGAGTAAGTTTTATTGTTGTAGCAACTTTTAGTGCTTCTTCGCCATACATTTTCCCAGCTCCAACAACAGAGCTTGTGTCGTGAATAGCTATTGCTGCCCATGTTCCAAATTCTTGTTGACTAAGTCCTAAAAGGTGACCTATTGGTGGAAAAATAAACATTGCTATTGCGTTAAGTGTAAAAACTACTGCCATAGCCATAGATATTTGATTTCCATTTGCTTTTATAACTGGGGCAATGGCGGCAATAGCACTTCCTCCGCAAATTGCTGTACCTGAGGAAATTAAATAACCTATAGTCTTATCTATTTTTAGCCATTTATATAATAATATTCCCGTTGCCATAACGAGAACAACAGAGCATATTGTAAATAGCATTCCTTCATAAGAAGATTTAATAGATTCAATAAGGTTCATTCCAAAACCTAAACCAACAACAGAAACCTGTAAAAGGTATTTAGAAGTTTTTCGTGATTTAGATTCAAATTGGGGACTAAAGAATAGAGTGAAAATAATTCCTGAGAATAGAGCTACAGCTGGAGATGTGAAAAGTGTCGCTGCGGCAATTAGTAAGAAAAGGGCTTTTTTTATCATTGTATTAGTATTTTATTGACACAAAAATACTCTCATGATATGTTTAAAGCAAATACTCTTTTGTTATGGGTTATAACATTTTCTTATATGCTATTTTTGCGAAGTTACAGAATTTTTCGGAGAGTTTATTTCTGTTTCCTGCGATAGTTATAAATGAAAAATCACGGTTTATTCGTAGGTTATTTATCTCTATGATTTGAAGTTCATTACGAAAAAGTTCGTCGTAAATTGCAGCCATAGATATTATACCATAAGAGTTTCCGTTTTTTATGAAACGTTTTATGCTTTCTGTACTTCCCATTTGAAGGGTAGTGTTTAATTCGGTGT
>JADFUS010000026.1 GCA_015222165.1 Bacteroidota bacterium | reverse complement strand
GTTGTATATTACAACCATTATTTTTATTAATAGTATTAATAACTAAAAATATGATCAATAAAACTACTAATTATGCTTTCACTATTATAGTCCCATTATATAATGAAGAAGCAAATATTTTATCTTTAGAAAAAGCATTTAACTCTTTTATACCCTCTTCACTTTATAAAACATGTGTTTTATTTGTTAATGATGGTTCAAAGGATAAAAGCGAAAAACTTCTTTCTGATATTTGTTCTCGAAACGAACATTTTTTTTATATTAATTTCGTAAAAAATTGTGGTCTTAGTGCTGCTATTAAAGCTGGGATAGATAATATATTTTCAGATTATGTTGGTTATATAGATGCAGATCTACAAACATCTCCCGAAGATTTTAATCTTCTTTTAAAAGATATTAATAACTATGAACTTGTCATGGGCATTAGAGCAAATAGAAAAGATTCGTCATTTAAAAATCTTCAATCAAAAATAGCTAATGGTTTTCGAAGAATGATGACTAACGATGGAGTCGAAGATACGGGCTGTCCTTTAAAAGTTATAAATACAGAATACGCTAAACGTGTACCATTTTTTACTGGTATGCACAGATTTCTTCCTGCTTTAATTCAACTCCAAAATGGCAGAGTAAAACAGATTCCCGTTAGACATTTTCCTCGTACAGCTGGAGTCTCAAAATTTCATTTAGGTAACAGACTTATAGCTCCTTTTGTAGATTGTTTTGGCTATCGCTGGATGAAAAAACGTTACTACAATTATCAAATAGGCACAAATAATCTGGAAAAATAATGAGTGGATTTCTTATTACACTTGTTGGACTTTTAGCTCAACTTTTCTTTTCTTTAAGGATATTATATCAATGGATAAAAAGTGAACGAGCCAAAAAGATAATCTCTCCTGCTTTATTTTGGGTATTTAGCATAATAGGTTCTTATCTTCTATTTATTTATGGCTGGCTAAGAGATGATTTTTCTATAATTTTGGGACAATTTTTGTCATACTATATTTATTTATGGAATTTAAAAGCCAATAATATATTACAAAAGCTCCCATATATTTTAAGAATAATTCTTTTCATAACTCCTTTAATTGCTATTGGTTTTATGCTTTATAACTTTAGCGAGGTTAAAGAAACTCTATTTCAAAATAAGGATATTCCTATTTGGTTAATAATATTCGGCTCTTTAGGACAAATAATTTTCACCTTCCGATTTATATATCAATGGATATACTCCCTACGTAAACATATCTCTATTTTACCTATGGGTTTTTGGGTCATAAGCCTTGTAGGATCAATAATGATTATCTCTTATGGGATTATACGACAAGATATAGTCTTAATTTTAGGACAATCCACAGGATTTATTGCCTATACAAGAAATATAATGATAGGACACAAAAGTAAAATTTAAAGAAAATGAATAAAAAAACATACCTCTTACTAATAGCAATGTCACTGTTACCTCTTATTTTCCTACGAGATTTCACAACAAATAATGAATTACGATATTTAAGTATCGCAGACGAAGCTATAAGAAATGGAACATTTTTCACGTTTACAAATCATGGAATACCCTATGCCGATAAACCTCCATTATATTTATGGTTTGTTATGCTTGGAAAGTGGCTTTTGGGAAGCCATCAGATGTGGTTTTTATCATTATTCTCTTTAGCTCCAGCTTTCATAATTGTTGGAACAATGAACAAGTGGGTAAAAAGAGAACTTAACGAACCATATGTTTCTTTAGCTACACTAATGCTTATGAGCTGTGGTCTCTTTTTAGGGCTTTCTGTTTTCATAAGAATGGATATGCTTATGTGTATGTTTATCACTCTTGCGCTATATAAATTCTATAAAATATATGAAGGTAAAGCTCAAAAAATAGACTCCTTTTTGTTTGCTATATATGTTTTTATGGCTGTTTTTTCTAAAGGAGCTATAGGTTTTCTTGTCCCCTTAATTTCCACTATAACATTTCTTATTATAAAGAAAGATTATCGACTTATTGGAAAAATATGGAGTTGGAAAACATTCGCTATTATTCTAATTTTATGTGGATTATGGTTTACGGGAATTCTTGTTGAGGGAGGAAATGAATATCTTAATAATCTTCTTTATCATCAAACTGTAGACCGAGCTATAGATTCATTCCACCACAAAGAACCCTTTTACTATTATTTCATATCTATGTGGTACTCAATGGCTCCGTGGACTATACTTTTTGTTTATTTACTTTTTAAATCTTTTATAAAAAAATGGTTTTTTTCAGATAAAGAAGTTTTTTTCTTTACAGTTATAGCTACAACATTTATAATGTTATCTCTTATTAGCTCAAAAATAGCTGTCTATTTACTTCCTGTTTTTCCGTTTATAGCTTATCTTTCAGTTCTTCTTATAAAGAATATAAATTGGAAAAATCACACTATCAAAATCATAAATCGTAGCACACTAGCACTTTTTTCAATAATTTTTGTGTGTAGTATTTTCATTGTTCCTAATGTAAATAAGAGTGTAAGTTATCGTTCTTTATGTGAAAGAGCAGTTGAAGTTTCTATAGAAGAAAAAACAGATGGATTTTGTTCTTATGAAATAAAGAGAGCTGAGAATTTAGATGTGTTTCTAGGAGAACAAATAGATATTATTACTTTTGACGAACTAATTAACCAAAAAAATAAAGTCCTTCTTTTAAATAATAAAACTATTGAAAATGAGCCAAAATTAAAGAAATTTATCTCTGATAAAAAACAATATATTATAGATAAAAACAGTGTTATCATTTTACAATAAAATAAATTATTTTAACATTAAATTCTTGTTTATTATAAATATATATATCTTTGTCACAACTAAGGTTTTAATGATAATCTATTAACTCTTGATTATCAATGAATTAAAAGGGAATACCGTGAAAATCGGTAACAGTTCCCGCTGCTGTAAGTTTCCCTCAATATATTTTTGAGGAAGTAATTTTGACAATTAGCCACTATTTTAATAATGGGAAGGCGTCAAAAATTGAAACGAGTCAGAAGACCTGCCTAAGTTGTTAGATTTTATGTCCTGCGGAGAACAGGTAGAAATCGACACATATTCTTTTGTCGGTCGACACTATTTGCGTTACCCCCTGCCGTAAAATCTTATTAAGTAGAATAATAACTTTTTAAAAATTACGGTAGATGAAAAAAAAATTCCTATTTAAACTTTTAATGCCCTTAGTTGCAATTTTTGCAACCATGGCTAGCTGTACAGATTACAGCAATGATATTGACAATCTAAGAGACAGAGTAACTGTTCTCGAAAAAACAGTCAATGAGATGAACACTCAAGTTAAAAGTGTTCAAACCCTTGTAACTGCTCTAGAAAACAAAGATTACATTTTAGATGTTAAAGAGTTATCAGACAAATCTGGTTACACTATAACATTTGCTAAAAAAGGCGTAGTAACAATTAAAAACGGAGCAAATGGTAAAGATGCACCGATAATTAGCATCAAAAAAGATGATGGTGACGGTAAATTCTACTGGACAAAAACTATCGAAGGTAAAGAATTATGGTTAGAAGCTGACGGTAAAAAAATTGCTGTAACAGGAAATGATGGAACAGACGGTACAAACGGTACAAATGGGACAGATGGAAAGACTCCTATTCTTGGAGTAAACAGCGATGGCTATTGGACTATAGATAAAGGTGATGGCAACGGAGTTGTTAGACTTCTTGACGAAAACAATGATCCTATTAAAGCTAAAGGCAACGATGGAACAAATGGAACTGACGGAGATTCATTTTTCAAAAATGTAGATACTTCCGATTCTCGTTTTGTAACTTTCACATTAACAAATGATACAGCATTCACAATTCCTCGTATAGATGCCGAAATTTCATTTATAAAGAAGTTTGTTCTTTTATTTGGAGAAACAAAAAATGTACGTATAAAAATAAAAAACATACAAACTGCAGAATTTTTATCAATTCCCGATGGTTGGAGTGCAACATTAAATTTAGAAGATAAAAGAATATCTATAACTGCTCCAGTAAATGGTTCTGGAGCTGAAAGCGGTATCCTTTCTATTATCGGTATAGATAAAAATGGAAATACTATTCTTGCATCAACAGAAGTAGTATGTTCAGTCGATTATTCTAATATCAACGGTACATTCATTGTCGAAGAAGGTAATATGACTTCTGAAAATGGTACTATCATATATTATGATGAATTAGGAAATATACATAAAAAAATATATGAAAATGCCAATGGAGGAGTAGAATTAGGTAATGTTGTTCAGGATATGTATATTTCTGATAATAAAACATATTTCTTAACTCAAAATGGTAGTGCTATGGGAGGTGAAGGTCGTTTTATTGTTTGTAATTCTAAAACAATGGAAAAAGATTATGCTTTAGAACTTACCTTTAATTCAGTAGAAAATGTTTTATGTTGGCCTCAGCATATTGTAGTTTACAAAAATAAAGCATTTATACAATACTCTACTTCCAATATGGAATTAAATTCAGGTATTCGTATTTTTAATTTAACTACAAAAACAATTTCAGATACAGATATAGTTGGAACTTACGGTCAATTCACAAAAACTGGAGCAACAAAAGCACGTATGATTCTTAATAAAGAGACTATTTTTGCAGGACGTGGAGAAGCCGTTGTTTTAATAGATGCTAATAGTGGAGAGGTTATAAAAACAGTTACTTTCGCTGGAACACAAGTTAAGAGTGTTGCTAAAAACAAAGATGGAAATATTTGTGTAGCTATTTCTGGAACATATGTTAAAAAAGGATATTCATATGAATTTACATCAAAATCTAAAATTGTTACTCTTGATATAGATGGAAATATAGTTAAAGAATTTGAACTTCCCGAAGGATTAAATCTTCCTGTTGCATCATGGACTCCAAGTGTCAATATGTGTTCAAGCTTTACTGAGCCATACATGTATTTTGCTTTAACTAATTCTTCTGGATTTTCTATGAATAGAGTCGCAAGATATAATTATGAAACCAATGATTTTGATGCCGATTATATTACAGCAACACCGCCAGATTTATATGGATATTTAGGTATTCACCCAACAACAGAAAAACTTTTTGTTGGAAAATCTATTAATGGATACACAGGAACAGCTATTGAACAATATTCAACTGGCGATACTCCTTCAATGGATAAAAGAGATGAATTTCCTAAAGGTAGTCCTGCTGGTGTAGATTTTGCATATCGTTTTACAACAGAGTGGGTAAACAAATAAATACTTAAAAAATAATTATAAAAGTATCGTTTAAAAGCGATACTTTTTTTTGTTTTGTCAAAAAAAGCAATATCTTTGTACTATTAAGGTTCTTCAGTAATTTTGAAGATTAAAAGGGAATATCGTGAAATTCGATAACAGTTCCCGCTGCTGTAAGTTTCCCTCAAGAGATTGAGGAAAAAGTTTTGACAAATAGCCACTATTTTAATAATGGGAAGGCGTCAAAATTGAAATAAGTCAGAAGACCTGCCTTTATAATTGTTTTTAATAGTCTGCGGAGAACGGACAGATAAACAGATACTTTTGAATTTTAAAAGTCCTGTACTATCATAACTCCGTAGAGCAAAAATTTTAGCTTTGAGAGTAAATTCAAAAGTCATTCTGTCAACTATAAGCATGGTAATCCTATCATGTATGACTCCTACATATTCTTTTCCAAAAACAACAAAGAATCACACAAATACTATCCAAAAAGATACTATTCATTTTAACGATGTCACTATTCAAGGTAAATATACACCATCTAAAATTATCCCCGTCCAAACTCTTGAAGGGGTAGATTTAGAACGACTAAGCGTTGTTTCTGTTGCTGATGCCGTAAGATATTTCTCTGGAGTTCAAATAAAAGATTATGGGGGTATTGGAGGTTTAAAAACAGTAAATATTAGAAGTATGGGAACAAATCATGTCGGTGTTTTTTATGATGGCATACAACTTGGAAATGCTCAAAATGGACAAATAGATCTTGGACGTTTCTCATTAGATAATATGGAGGCTGTCTCCTTATATAATGGTCAGAAAAGTGCAGTATTACAGCCAGCAAAAGATTATGCATCGGCAGGTTCTATCTATATGAAAACCAAAACACCTACTTTTAAAGATAATAAAACAAATAATTATAAAGCTACATTAAAAGGAGGTTCTTTCGAAACAATAAACCCATCTTTAACTTGGGAACATAAATTTAAAAGTAATATTAAAACAGCCATAAACGCTGAATATCTATATACATCTGGTAAATATAAATTCACATATGCCAAAAAGAATGGTTATGACACAACCGAAGTACGAAAAAATGGCGATTTAGAAGCTATACGTGCCGAAGCAGGAATTTTTGGACAATTAAAAAATGGAGAATGGAAAGCCAAAGCTTATTTTTATAATTCTGAGAGAGGTTACCCTGGAGCATCTGTTCGTGAAGAACCTGGAAAATATAAACATGAAGATCGACAATGGGACAGAAACTTTTTTGTTCAATCGTCATTACGCAATAGTTTTGGAAAAAACTATACTATGTTGTTAAATGCCAAATATTCTAACGACTATTTACATTATGTTTCAGACCCTAGACTTGATGTAACAACGATGTATGTAAATAATACTTATCTTCAACAAGAGTGCTATTTTTCTGTAGCAAATGAATTTAATTTTTTTGAATGGTGGAATGCAAATCTTGCTGTCGATTATCAGTGGAATACTCTTGATGCAGATTTAATAGATTTTGCTTACCCACAACGAAATACTATACTTTCAGCTTTTGCAACATCTTTCCGTTTTGAAAAAGTAAAAGTTCAAGGAAGTGTCCTTCATACTTTTGTACACGATAATACAAAAGCTGTAGGAGGTGCTGCCGAAAATAAAAGCATATTTACCCCTACCCTTGTAGCATCTTATTCACCATTCAATGAAATAGATTTAGATTTCAGAGCATTTTATAAACGTATTTTCAGAATGCCGACTCTTAATGATTTATATTATACATTCATAGGAAATAAATATTTAGATCCCGAATATACAAATCAATATAATTTAGGGTTCACCTATATTAAAGATTTTGAAAATGTATGGTTAAAAAAAATAGATATTCAAATTGATGGATATTTCAATCAAATTGATGATAAAATTATAGCAATGCCTACCTCTAATCAATTTCAATGGACAATGATAAATTTAGGGTATGTTGAAATTAGAGGTATAGATGTTGCTCTTCAATTTTCGTGGAAAATAGGAGAGGTGGGGTTAGGAACTCGAGTAAATTATACATATCAAAAAGCTCAAGATTTCACAAATCCTGAAGATGAGTGGTATGGAGGTCAAATTCCATATATCCCATGGCACAGTGCATCATCTGTCATAAATGTTCAATATAAAAATTGGGATATGAATTATAGCTTCATCTATACGGGTGAAAGATATGAATCTCGTGCCAATATTATAGAAAACTATGCACAACCATGGTACACTCACGACCTCTCTCTTTCCAAAAAATTTGAATGGGAAAAAGCAGATTTAAAAATCACCGCAGAAATAAATAATATATTCGACCAGCAATATGAGGTAGTTCAGTGCTACCCTATGCCGGGAACAAATTTTAAACTTAGAGCAACCGTAACATTATGAGAAAAACAAAAATTGTAATCATCATATTTATATCATTGATGTTTTTTAATTCATGCCGAAAAGATAATTTGGTAATTCCTTCAACAGATGAAAATGTTACTGACGGAGAGACTGGAGAAATTAAAGGTTTTTTTCTTCTTAACGAAGGAAATATGGGTAGCAACAAATCTACTCTAGATTACTTTGACTATGAAACAGGAATCTACACAAAAAACATCTATGCTGAAAGAAATCCAGGGGTTGTCAAAGAACTTGGAGATGTTGGAAATGACATACAAATATATGGAGAAAAATTATATGCTGTCATAAATTGTTCACATTTTGTAGAAGTCATGGATATAAACACTGCAAAACACAAAGCCATAATCTCTATTCCAAATTGTAGATATATAAAATTCCACAAACAATATGCCTATGTAAGTTCTTATGCTGGTCCTGTGAAAATTGATCCTAATGCACGACTTGGTTATGTAGCACGAATAGATACCACAACGTTGACGATAAAAGACACTTGTGTCGTTGGCTATCAACCCGAAGAGATGGTCGTAGCAAATAATAAACTATATGTTGCTAACTCTGGAGGATATAAAGTTCCTGACTATGATAACACAGTTTCTGTTATTGATTTAAATACTTTTAAAGAGATAAAGAAAATTAAAGTAGCTATAAATTTACACCGAATGGAGTTAGACAGATTTGGAAATATATGGGTCTCTTCACGTGGCGATTACAAAAATGTAAATTCAAAAACATATATTATAGATAGCAAAACCGACAAAGTCACAGATGTTATGGAACTTCTTCCTTGTTCAAATATGACAATATCTGGTGATTCTTTATATGTCTATAGTACTGAATGGAGCTGGATTACTGAAAAAAACACTATAACTTATGCTATAGTAAATACGAAAACAAAAAAAATTGTTTCACGAAAATTTATAACAGACGGAACAGAAAAAAATATACAAATTCCATATGGCATTGCAGTAAATCCAAATACCAAAGAAATTTTCACTACCGATGCTAAAGATTATGTAACACCGGGAACACTATATTGTTTTAACCCCGACGGTACAAAAAAATGGTCTGTAACAACGGGTGATATTCCTGCTCATATAGTTTTTACTCATAGACAACTAAAACCTTTAAAAAAATAGTCATGAAAAAAATCATTAGTTTACTATACATTATTACCTTAACCTTAATAACTGGGTGTAATGAAGATGTTACAAAAAACATCAATAAAGAACTTCCCAAAATATCATTTGAAGAAGATAGCCCTATTTACGTTGCTAAAATAGGTAACGATATTGTTCTTGCTCCAACAATTGAAAATGACGAAAATGCAACTTACAAATGGGAAATAGATGAGAAAATTGTTGGAACAGAAAAGA
Source organism: Bacteroidota bacterium (assembly GCA_015222165.1). Lineage (GTDB taxonomy): Bacteria > Bacteroidota > Bacteroidia > Bacteroidales > Rikenellaceae > JADFUS01. The sequence goes on along the minus strand of JADFUS010000026.1, from coordinate 1,564 downwards.
CATATACTTTTTCATCAAACGAAAACGGTAGTTATTTCATAAAACTTACTGTCACTAATCAATATGGAAGCAGTGATGAAGAATTCAGAGTTGACGTTGCAAATCTTAGTATTCCAAAAATAACAATGATTGTTCCTGACGGAGGATATAAAATCGCTGTTGATGAAAAATTAATTTTCACCCCTAATATAAAATATGAAGATAAATCTACTTTTAAATGGAGTGTAAATAATAAAGAAGTTGCGATAACAAAAGATTATACTTTTATAGCTACTGAAAAAGGAGAATTCAATATAAAAATTACCGCAACAACTGAAGACGGAGAAGACTCTTTTTCTTTTGTAGTTAACGTTGTTTCAAATGAAGATTTAACTTTTTCTTGGGAATTCGAAAAAACAGAATATTCTACAACGCCTGAAACAGCTCTTATCATAAATATTCTGAATATAAAAAATGCTTTTGATGCAAAGTATACATGGCTCTTAGATGATATAGAAAAGCAAAAAGGGGAAAGCACTACATACTCTTTTAAAGAAGAAGCTAGAACTAAAACATACAAACTTACGGTAATGATGAAAAATCAATATCGTGAAATTTCTCAAGATATAAATATTAAAGTTGTTGCTTCTAATGACAAATATTTTAGACCTATAACAAAAGAAAGCAAAAACGGTTGGAATAAAGTATATGAATATCTTCCTGCTCCAGGACAGTTTATAAATGAAAATGTCTCTTTAAAAACGATGGAAGAAGCGTGTGAATATGCTAAAAATCGCTTAAACGATGAATTATATGTCTCTTTAGGTGGATTTGGAGGTTATATCGTTTTAGGTTTTGATCACAGTATTTTAAACGATATAGATGGTGAAGGATATAATTTTCAAGTTATGGGAAACTCTTTTGATGGCTCTTCTGAACCGGGAATAGTTTGGGTTATGCAAGATATAAATGGGAATAGTCTTCCAGATGATATGTGGTATGAGCTTAAAGGTTCAGAAAGTACCAATTCTAAAACTATTAAAAATTATGAGGTAACATATACTCGTCCAGATAAAAATAGCGATACACCATGGATAGATAATCAGACGCCTCAAAACAATGGTGTAATAGATTATCTTTCTGCTTTTCACACACAAGATTACTATTATCCAGAATGGGTCAAAGAGAATGAATATAAGCTTAGTGGCACATGTATACCTTCAAGAACAACACAAAATAGTGATAGCGGATTTTACTATAATGAATCTTATGAATGGGGATATGCAGATAATTTCAGTCCTATAGACAGACTTACTGAAGATATTAATTATAATGCAGGCGTAAATGCTAATCACTTTAAAATTTCAAATGCTATAAATTCAAATGGAGATGCCGTAAATTTGAAATATATAGATTTTATAAAAGTACAAACTGGAGTAAACGTAAAAGCTGGTTGGCTAGGAGAAAATTCAACTGAAGTCTTTAATACTAAAGATTACAACATGATAAAAGCGCAAACTAAAACAAATGCTAATTGGCTAGGAGAAAATTCTACAGAAATCGTCAATGCCAAAGACTATAACAT
>JADFUS010000025.1 GCA_015222165.1 Bacteroidota bacterium | reverse complement strand
TATTTCAATCTTAATATCTACAACCCTAACAATCAATAAATTAACAACAATCAAATAATACTTTTTGTTTTACTCCCCTTAAATGTTTAACGTTTTTACTAAACGAGCCTCCTCAAATGTTATATTTTCATCCATATTTATATTTATAGAAGGGTCGCTAATAAGTGCATTTCTAAAATTATCATCTGAGAAATCAATAATATTATTGATGACTGTTAATTTACATATTGCTTTTACTCCTTCGGCTTTCACAGAAATTATAGTTGTGCCTTTTAGGTGGGCAGTTATTTCTCCATTTTCATCAACGGTAGCAACTTTTTCATCACTACTTGTCCATTCATAAACTATGGGTTTATCTTTTGGAGTTAACGTAGCTATTAATGTCTCTTTTTTATTTTCATAAAGAGTTAAAGCTGTTTTATTTAATTTTAATGTTTTAATAACTACATCATTTTTGCTAGACCATTTATTAATTATCGTTGTATATGTAATTTTGTTAGCACCACTAGGCAATGTTAATATATAACGTGTATTAGCATTCATAGACCAATCTAAAGAAGTTAAATTAACCTCTTTCGAGCCTTCAAATATTTTTATATTTTGTATATTATTTATTACAGAATATGTGATTTTTATTTTTGCTGTTTTTTGGTTTTCTTGAGGCATAAGAATCATTGCCTTATCTTTATCAAGAGCTTTTGTTGTTGTGCCTTCAATGATAAAATCAGATAAATTATGGGTATAAATTGTCTCTCCATTAATGTTGCTCCATGAACCAATATTTTCTGTTCCGTCGAATTTGAAAGTACCTTTATTTTTGATATTTAATAATTCAATTTTAGAAACATCATATTTTAAATCTTTAACTTCGCCTTTTAGGGAAAAGTTAATTTGAGATAAAATGTGTTTAAAAATTAAATTTAAATTACCATCATTTTTTGGTTTAACTTGATTCAATAAACTTGAAGCTATAAGGTCTTTTTGAATTTCACTTGTTTCGCCAATACTATATTTAAAAGTTGGGTAAGTTGTTTCAGAAGTTAAATAATCTGAAATTAAATCATCTTTTGGAGAGATGCTAAAAATTTGTAATTTTTTGTTGTCGATTGGCCAGTAATATTTGTTGTTGTGACCCCAAGGTTGAGAATTATCTTCTCTTGTTACTTTAAGAGCATCTATGTAAGGAATCCCTAATAAATCTGTTCCTGAATATGTCGTTTCTGTTAGGTAGCCATAAACAACAAAATTATTGAAGTTTACAGTGTTAATAACATTTGCTTTTGTTGAAGAATTTAAATAAGCATTTATGCTTATTTCGTTATGAGTTTTATTGACATTTAATGTCTCGTTTTTAGAACAACTACTAAGAATTAGTATTGTTATTAAAAAGTTGAAAAGTAGATGCTTATTCATAGTTTTGGGTGTAGAGATGGTTCTGAGTTAAAAAAATACATTTTTCTTGTTTCTGTAATTTATAAAAGTAAAGAAAACAAGTATAAAAGTTTAAGATATTCTGTTTCTATGTTCTGAACACTTAAAAATCATTGTTTATTGGTGTCTGAAATAGCTTTATTGTTATTTTATAAAAACAATACTTCCTTATAAAGATAATTTTTTTTTCGGTTTATTATAATGTTTTCCCTGAAAAAGATTTTATGACAAAAAAAAGAGACTTGAAAAATCAAGTCTCTTTTAAAAAATATGTGTTTTTTATATATTAACCTAGGAAGCCAAGTAGCAAACCTGCTGCTACGGCACTACCTATAACACCTGCAACATTTGGTCCCATTGCGTGCATTAATAAATAATTTTTCTTGTCATAATGTAATCCTACTTCTTGAGATACACGAGCTGCATCTGGTACAGCCGATACACCAGCATTACCAATAAGTGGGTTGATTTTTCTGCCTTCTTTTAAGAATAGATTAAATAATTTTACAAAAAGAACTCCACAGAAAGTAGCAACAACAAAAGAAGCAGCACCAAGACCGAAAATCATAAGAGATTTTGTAGTTAGGAAAGTGTTTGCTTGAGTTGAAGCACCAACAGTAATACCAAGTAGTATAGTAACAATATCAATAAGTGGACCACGAGCAGTTTCTGCTAAACGACGTGTAACGCCACTCTCTTTTAAAAGGTTACCGAAAAACAACATACCTAATAAAGGAATACCCGATGGAACAAGAAGACATGTTAAGATAACACCAATAATTGGGAAAAGAATTTTCTCAAGTTGAGAAACTTGACGTGGAGTTTGCATACGAATAACACGTTCTTTGCTTGTTGTTAACAACTTCATGATTGGAGGTTGAATAACTGGAACAAGAGCCATGTATGAATATGCAGATATCGCAATTGCACCCATTAAATCTGGAGCAAGACGAGATGATAAGAAGATAGCCGTTGGACCATCAGCACCACCTATGATACCTATAGCACCTGATTCTTGAGCTGTAAATCCTAAAGCCAAAGCTGCCATGTAGGCTGCAAAGATACCACATTGTGCAGCTGCACCAATAAGTAACATTTTTGGATTAGAAATTAGAGCAGAAAAGTCTGTCATCGCACCGATACCTAAAAAGATAAGCGGAGGATATATACCTTTAAGAACTCCGAAATATAAGTAGTTTAATACAGAACCACTTTCGTATATACCAACTTGTAGACCAGGGTAAAAAGGAATATTACCTATAATAATACCAAATCCAATTGGCACAAGGAGCATTGGTTCGAACTTTTTTGCAATACCAAGATAGATAAATACTAGTGCTATAAGAATCATTACTAGATTACCCATCTCCATGTTTGCAAAGCCCGTATAGCCCCAGAAATTTCCAAGATTCTGTACAAGGAAATCTATGAAACTTGTGTTTGTCGCTGTCATCATAATTATTATGCCATTTCAATTAAAACACTACCTTCAAGGACACTATCTCCTTTGTTGAAGTTTACTTTAGATACAACACCATCAACGTCTGAGCTGATGACATTTTCCATTTTCATTGCTTCAAGAAGGACAACTTTTTGACCAGCTTTCACTGCATCACCTTCTTTAACGTAAACGTCAAGCAATACTCCAGGAAGTGGAGCAGTAACGCCAGATCCGCCAGATGTTGGACGAGCAACAGGTTTTTTTACAGGAGCTGAATTTACTGATACAGTAGGTTGTTCAACTTTTTGAACAGCTTTCTTTTTGATTTTTTTCTCAAGCTCAACGTTGTATTCTGCACCATTTACGGTAACAACAGCTTTTTCATCATCTGTATCCTTAATAGCAACCATATACTCGTTGCCATTGATTATAATTTTATATTCGTTCATATAATTTCTTGATTATTGATTTGTTGTTAACAGTTCTAACGTTTTCTTTCAGGTTCATGAGTTAGACCATGTATTTTTGAACTCCAAGGAGAATATGATTTTGCAACCCTATTTAATGTTAATTGCATTTGTTCCTCAGCTTCAAGCTCGTCTTGATATGCTTTTAATGCAATAGTAATTGCTGCAGCAACTTCTCCAGAAAGATCGCCAACAATGACTTCTTTCTTAGATTGAGACTTAGGCATCGAAGCCTTTATTTTTGCAGCATCTCTCTTTTGCATAAATTTACCAACAGTACGGAAAACAAGATATAGAATCATCAAAGCAAGGAAAACAACAGAAACTGCTGTAAGAGTCATGATAAAACCATATTTGTCTTGTTCTTTAAGCTTTTCAGTAGGAGAAACAGCAGCTTCTACATAATTAGCATGTCCTGGAGTAGGATTTACAAAAGTTTTAATAACATTTTTAGTCCCTCTAGCTCCTCTAATAACAGCTAACGAGTTATCGCTAGGAATTTCAGAAAAGTCATATTTGAAAGTATCAATAGGTACTCCTTTACCACTTGCGTTCCACAAGTAGATTGTTCCTTTAACAGGAAGAGTGAATGTAGTATTGAATGGACTATGTGAACTGTCCCCTGTAAAAAATAGTGAGTATGCACGAGGAGGCATAGACATTACATTATTTGCAGATTTTGGAATACAATAGGTTTCAGCGCCAAAAACAGATTTATCAACGAACATATCTTCACCAGAGCCAAGAGGTGGAGCTATTGAAATATAGCACCCCGCAAGAGTTGTTGAAACATAACCGTCATTATAAATCTCTATCCAGCCAGTCTTTTCGCCATAAGAGTCGTTTATCCCATTTTCATTAGAGATAAGGACTTCGTTTATGCGAAGATTTTCTACGCCTTGAGCTGAAGCTCCTAAAAAAGATAACAGAGCAACAACAACAAGAGAATATTTTTTTAATTTCATATTTTTCATCATGTCGCTATGTTACAAAGGAATATTTGAGTGTTTCTTAGCAGGATTCGAAAGTTTTTTTGTTGCAAGAGAAGATAGAGAACGAATAATACGGAAACGTGTGTTTTTAGGTTCTATAATATCGTCAATATATCCATATTTTGCAGCATTATAAGGATTCGCAAATGCTTCAGTATATTCTTCTATTTTTTCAGTTGTAAGTTTTGCTTTTTCTTCTGGACTTTCAACAGCTTTAAGAGCTCTTGAATATAAAACAGAAACAGCACCCGATGCACCCATTACAGCAATTTCACCTGTTGGCCATGAGTAGTTTATGTCACCACGAAGATGTTTAGAACTCATAACACAATATGCTCCACCGTATGCTTTACGAAGAATAACTGTAACTTTTGGTACAGTAGCTTCGCCATAAGCAAACATTAATTTTGCTCCGTGAACAATAACTCCACCATATTCTTGACCTGTACCTGGAAGGAAACCTGGAACATCTACAAGAGTTACGATTGGAATGTTAAATGCGTCGCAGAAACGAATGAAACGTGCAGCTTTACGAGAAGCATTTGAATCAAGAACACCAGCCATAACTTTAGGTTGATTAGCAACGATACCAACAGATTGACCATTGAAACGAGCGAAACAAGTTATTATGTTTGGTGCGAATTGTTTTTGTGATTCTAAGAAATCACCATTATCAACGATTGCAGAAATAACTTCTGTAACGTCATATGCTTTATTTGGATTGTCAGGGATAATATCGTTTAACTCTTCTTCTATACGGTCGATAGAGTCAGTACATGCCATTTGGGGAGCATCTTCCATATTGTTTTGTGGAAGGAAACTCAATAATTTTCTAACAAGTTGTAATCCGCTTTCTTCATCTACTGAAACAAAATGAGCTACGCCCGATTTTGATGCGTGAACAGAAGCTCCACCAAGTTGGTCTTGAGTTACATCTTCTCCTGTAACAGTCTTTACTACACTAGGACCTGTTAAGAACATATAACTATTGCTTTGACTCATTATGATAAAGTCTGTAAGAGCAGGAGAATATACAGAACCACCAGCACAAGGGCCGAATATTGTTGAAATTTGAGGAATAACGCCTGATGCAAGAATGTTACGTTCAAAAATTTCTGTAAAGCCAGCTAGGGCATTTACACCTTCTTGAATACGAGCTCCTCCAGAATCGTTTATTCCAATAACTGGTGCTCCCATTTGCATTGCCATATCCATGATTTTGCAAATTTTTGCAGACATAGCTTCAGAAAGAGAACCTCCTAAAATTGTGAAATCGTGAGCATATATATATACTAGTCTTCCGTCAATTGTACCATTACCAGTGACAACTCCGTCACCAAAATATGTTTGTTTTTCAATGCCGAAATTTGTACAGCGGTGTTTTACAAACATATCATACTCTTCAAAACTTCCTTCGTCAAGTAGCATATTTATTCTTTCACGAGCAGAGTATTTTCCTTTAGAGTGTTGTGCTTCGATTCTTTTTTCACCACCACCTAAACGTGCGTTTTTTCGGTTGTTTTGGAGGTGTTTTATTTTATTTGCGTTTTCGCTCATAATTTTCGATTACTAAATTAAGATTTACTTAGTTTTTTTTTCGCAAAGTTCAGTAAGAACTCCGAGTGTACTTTTAGGGTGAAGAAATGCTATAGAAAGACCTTCAGCACCATTTCGAGGTTTAGAATCTATAAGTCTTATTCCTTCTGCATCACACCGAACAAGTTCTTCTTCGATATTAGTAGAAGCAAAAGCGACATGTTGTACGCCTTCTCCTTTTTTTTCTATGAATTTGGCTATAGGCCCATCATCAGAAGTACTTTGTAGAAGTTCAATTTTTACTTCACCGATTCTTAAAAAAGCAGTTTTTACTTTTTGTTCGGCAACTTCTTCGATATTATAACATTTTACGCCAAGTAGTTTTTCCCATAGAGGAATAGCTACGTCAAGATCTTTGACAGCAATACCGATGTGTTCAAGATGTTTAACACTCATTGTTTTAAAATTTTAGTTAATACTCAATAAGTAGAAAATTTCTATATGATAGAAATCAACAGTTACAAAGATATATTTAAATTTGAAATATCAAACCATAAAAAATAGTTTTTTTTGTTGGTATGTTGATGTTTTTTTTGTCAAACCGATTATTTTGTCTATTTTTGATGAGCTTTAATAGGTGTGAAAGCCTTTGTAGAAAGATACTTAAAAAAATATGGAAAAATTTATTGTTTCAGCAAGAAAATATAGACCAGCAACGTTTGCGTCTGTTGTTGGACAGCAACACATAACTTCGACTTTTGTAAATGCAATTAAGCGTAACCAACTTGCTCATGCTTATATCTTTTGCGGACCTAGAGGTGTCGGCAAAACTACTTGTGCTCGAATTATTGCAAAAACAATAAATTGCATGAATCCCACTTCTAACAATGAAGCGTGTGATAAATGTGAGTCATGTATGGCTTTTAATAAAAATGCATCGTTCAATATTCACGAGCTTGATGCTGCCTCAAATAACTCGGTAGAAGATATTCGAGATTTATCTCGTCAGGTTCTTACTCCTCCGCAAGTTGGTAAATATAGTATCTATATAATAGATGAGGTTCATATGCTTTCGTCTTCTGCGTTTAATGCTTTCTTGAAAACTCTTGAAGAGCCACCAGAATATGCTATATTTATTCTTGCAACAACAGAAAAACATAAAATTCTACCTACCATATTATCAAGATGTCAAATTTATGATTTTAAAAGAATTAAAGTTGGCGATGTTGTAGATTATTTGCAGATGATTTCAGCGAAGGAAGATGTGACTTATGATAAACAATCTTTAACGCTTATAGCTCAAAAAGCCGATGGTTGTATGCGTGATGCATTGTCTATGTATGACAAGGTAGTCTCTTATTGTAATTCAAAATTATCTATAAAAAAAGTTGCTGAGGCACTTAATATTTTAGATTATGAAACATATTTTGATTTTGTAAAAGCTATATATTCTGGCGATTACCAAAAAACACTTCTTATGTTTGATAGTGTTTTACAAAAAGGTTTTGATGTCGGAAAAATAATTGAGGGTCTTAATAAACATCTTCGAGATATGCTTGTTTCTCAAAGTGATAAAACTATCTCTTTGTTAGAGCTTCCCGATGAAGTTGCCCAACAATTTAAGAAAAATGCTAAAAATTTAGAAAGTGAATTCATTTTTAATGCTATGAGTTTGCTAACAACTTGCCAAGAGGGTTTACGTAATTCTTTAAATCAAAGGTTGCTTTGTGAGCTTGTTCTTTTAAAGTTGTGTAATCTTAAAGGTCAGTGTTTTGCCTCTATTCCAGAAAATAAAGCGTCGCTACCTATAATTATAAATAGAGTAGGAGATGATGAAGTTATAGCTCCAAAAAGTATTGCAGTTCCAAAAAAAAATGTTGCCGAAGAGGTAGTCGTTGAGAAAAAAGCTGTTGAAGCAGTCGTTGAAAAAAAAGAGAGTAAACGTGCTGTAGCTCCAAAGGCGAGAGTTGTGGAGTCTCCAAAATCTGCTAAGCATTCTATATTAGGTATACCATTATTAAATCATATTGCTGATGAGAAAAAATCTTCGGCAGATGAAAAGAAAAAAAGTGAAGATAACTCTTTTGCTGAGGGAGAGCCAATAAAGAAGGAGCTTCTATCAGATGCTTGTTTAGCTTTTGTTGATACTATAAAAGATAAAAAGAAGAGATTAGCTATTGCTCTTTCAGAGTCTACTTATGAAGATGGTATGATAAAAATATCTGTTGATAATAAAACTCTTGAAGAGGATCTTAATAAATATAAAGCTAACATATTAAAGGGAATACTTAGTAAAGGAAATTTAAGTGGGTCTATTGATTTTGAAGTAAAACTTTGTAAATCGACAAAGAAAAAAATTGCAATATTCACAAGTGATGGTGAACGTTTGGAACATCTTATAAAGAAAAATCCTAAAATGGGAAAATTAGTAAAATCTTTAGATTTAGAATTTCAATATAAATAAATTTTCGCTATAAAAAAATAGTCTATTCCAAAACGGGATAGACTATTTTTTTACGTATATGTTATGTTTATTTTTCTATAGCACAAGCTATATTGTATACACTTTCAAATTTTTTGTCAGACCCAACATAATAGCTAACGATTCGGATATAAGAAGCATTTTTTGCGTATATAGGAATTTCATTAAAAGTATAAGTTACATTTTCGCATAAACCACCAGCTTCTTTCATATTTATAGCTTTATGTATAAGAAGATCTTTTTCAGAATTATAATTTCCGTCATGTTCCCAATCTATCCATATATCAACAAAATATTTATCGTTTATATTAGAATCGTAATTATAAAAAGGGAGTTTTATTTTTGTTCCTTTTTTTATGGTTGTATATAATTTGTCTATAAGCATATACGACATTGGTATTTTAGCTTCCATACTATTTTCTTTTATGGGTAGTATATAATCGTCAATATGTCCAATGTTTATACCCGCAAATTGAAGATCAATACTTAAAGGTATTTTACTATAATTATTATAATATTTATCAACTAATGATTCATTAGACCAGTTATTGTTATAATCATTAATATCAAAAGTTACTTTATTTTTATCATCAGTTACAATTTCTTCATGTTCTAATTCTCCGACAATATTAGTTATTTGTCCAGATTTAATTAAAATGTTATTTATTAAAATAGGTTCATTATCATTTAATTGAATAGAAACTTTAGAAAAAATAGAACCTAATATATAGAAGTTACCTATTTCTATAGGAAAGAGTTCATTGCCTTTAATATTTGAATTAATAGTTATGGTTTTTTCTTTGGTTATTCGTTCTTGAGATTCAGTATTAAAATCAACAAAATTTACAGCTGTAGGTACTTCATAAGTTAATTTAACAATGCTCCCTGCTTTTAAACTACCTTTTTCAAATAGTTTTATATTTGCAATAGATCTATGCATCTTAATACTTTTATGAGTAATATTACCTCCACAAATATTAATGTTTCCATAAAATGAGTTAGTAGGTTCTGCTCCTGCTTTTAGATGTATATTTTTTAGATTAGTTATATCATAAATAACACCAGTTTCTTCACCTTCTTCATCTGCCCAAAAAATGATTTTATAGTTTTTAGATTTTTCAAATTCTGCTTTGAAAGTACTGTTCCCAAGTTGAATTTTCATGTTTGTATCGCCAAATACATTTACTGGATTAGCTCCAATTTCATCATAAACAGCCATGACATATCTAAAAATTCTTAGATTTTCGCCATTTTCAGTCTTTGTTTTTTCTTTGAAATCTAAATTAAATGTAGATAAATTAGTATTGATCTTTTCAACTTCATTGTCTTTGTTACATGATGTTAATCCAGTTATGATTATCATCATTAAGATAGAGTAAAATTTCTTCATAATTTTAAATTAAAAGTTAATATATATTTCGTCCCAGGTAGTATCAAAAACAAATGTGTTATTATCTAAATTGTGTGTAAGGAAATTCCCTTTAATATAAGTCGTTTTGTCTCTAGAATATTCTATTTTAATGTTTTTTATTTCATCGATTTTTTTATGATTTTTATCATAAATTATAACAGAGATATTGATATATGCTTTTTTATTACTTGAGAAAATACAATCATTTCCGATGATGAAATTATCCTCTGAAAAATTATTTTCAGGTGTGTATGTATATTTTATTCCTGCTTTAGATTTTGATGGAGATTCCATTGGAATATTAAAAGAATTTGGAAAAAAATCTTTATAAGAAATTTCAAAACTTAAATCTTCTAATGGAGGGTAATTTTTATTTTTTATTAGTTTTTTATATGCTTCAATATCGTTAGAAATAAGAACATATTTTGCAATAGGAGAGATTAAATTTATAGTTTTACTTTGATTATTGGAAGAAATATCGATGTCTGTTTTGCTGTAAAAGGCGTTAAGATAATAATTTTCGATATCATGTAAATTGTCAGACATCATTGTTATGTCATTTATACTTGAAATTTTATATATAAAATTAGGATCATTTTTTTTGATAAAATCTATCCAAAAAAAAGCGTCATATTTGCCTTTTGTTAATGATATTAGAATATCATAAGCCTTATTAAAATCGCCATCATTATCAATGATTATTTCTTTGCGTAAACAATGCACAGAAGCTCCTTTTTTGTAAATATCAAGATAGCATCTTAGATTATATTCAGTTAAAGATATGTTTTCAGAATTTTGTATGGGAATAGGTATTGAGAGATTCATATCATTCAGAGTTATTGCATCTGAACTTTTTTTTATGTTTACTTCTATATTTTTTCCATAGCTTTCTAGATCTTTATTTATTTCTATGAAACCAGAATACATTTTTGGATAGTCTGTATTCACAGTATTTATCCATGAAACAAAATCAGCAAGAGTCAATTTTTCGTTGCCTTTTTCAGTTTTCGGGGTGAAATTTTCTCCAGAATTTAAGATGAAAACATAAAAATACCCTTCTCTAATATTTGTAGATAATCCTTTGTTTAAATCATTTTGATTATAATGTTTGTGGTTAGATAATATCTCTAAATTATTAAAAATATAGATATGATAATCTTCTATTTCTATGTTGTTATCTAAGTTAGAAGTATTAAAATTGAATTTAGTAAATATCTCTTTTTCAGGAGAGTTGTGATTTTTTTTACAACTTGAAATAAATGTAAATGTTAGTATTAAAAGAAAAGTTTGAATTGTTATAGATATATTATTTTTCATAATAAGGTTTATGTATGGTATTATATTTGGGTGATATTGCTAAAAATACATTAATTAATTCTTTTAGCCAAAAAAACGTTAAAAATAATAGCATTTTTAACGTTTTAATTTATGAATTGTAAAATACTATTTTTCTATTGAACAAGCTATTTCGTATAGATTATTTACATCTAATTCATCATTTGTATTATAGCACTTTTTTAGATATTCTTCATTATCAGAATCTAAAAAATAACTAACAATACGCATATATGAAGCATCTTTTGCATAATCAGGAATTGTGTTAAAAGTATATGTGACAGTTTCGCATAATTGGCCTCCTTCTTTCATATCTATAGCTTTATGTAAAACAAGGTCTTTATCATAATAGTATGTTCCATCTTGTTCCCAATCTATCCATATATCTACAAAATATTTATCTGTTATAGAAGAGCCATAATTATAAAATGGAAGTTCTATTTTTGTTCCTTTTTTTATAGTCGTATATTTTTTATCAATGAGTAAATATGATTTTGGATCATTGTGTTCCATTTCTTTATTTTCTATTGGTAATATATAATTATCAATTGATACACCATTGATTCCTGCATATTGTCTATATTCGCTTAAACATATCCAGCAGTAATTATCATAATATCGATCTTCTAATGATAATTTTCCTGACCAATTAGTATCAAAATCTTCAAGATTAAAAGTTATTTCATTTTTATTATTTAAATATCCTAATCTTCCAATTATATTAATAATTTTTCCAGAAATTATATTTATATTATTTATAATTATAGGTTCGTTATTGTTTAACTTAATAGAAACATTAGTTGTATATAATGTTTCAGCTAATGTATAGAAACTACCTAATTCTGTTAAATTTATTCCATTATTTTTAATGTCAGAATCAAGGACAATAGTTTTTTCTATTTGTTGTTTGTTTGAATTAATATTGTTTGAAACAATATTTAAAAAAGCACATGTTTTGTAAGATAGTTTAATAATGTCACCTTTTTTTAAATCACCTTTTTCAAATAGCTTTATGTTTGCTATGCTTCTAATCATACTAATGCTTTTAGGAGCAGTCTTGTCTCCTTCTACATTTGTTTCTCCATGAAAAGCATCAATAGGTTCTGCACCTTCTTTTAAGTGTATGTTTTTGAAATCAGTAACATCATAAACAACGCCTTCCTTTGTAGATTCGTTATCTGCCCAAAAAATAACTGTATAATTTTTAGTTTTTTCGAATTCAGCTTTAAAAGTTGTATTTCCGAGTTGAACTTTAATGTTTGTATCGCCAAAAACATTTACTGGCTTAGCTCCGATTTCGTCATAAACAGCCATAACATATCTGTTTAATTCTAATGTTTCGCCATCTTCAGCTTTTGTTGCTTCGCCAAAATCTAAATTAAATGTTGATAAATTAGTGTCGATTTTTTCAATTTCATTGTCTTTGTTGCATGATGTTAATGACGTTACAATCATCATCATTAAGATAGAGTAAATTTTTTTCATATTTTTTTATTAAGAATTAATATATATCGTCTTATTTAAATTGTGTCTAAGAGATTTTTCTTCAATAGATATTGTATTAATATCAATAAGATATTGCAAATTTACTTTAATAAATTTATTATGCAAAAAAAACGTTAAAAATAATAGTATTTTTAACGTTTAAATATAGAAAATGAAAGATTGTTTACATGATTTCTAGCTTGGCAATAGATAAAAGCATGTTCTTTTTGCCTTTTTTACCGAAATCTATAAGTGCTTTTATATCTTTGTCAGTTTGTTCCATAGATTCCACTGTGCCTACGCCAAAACGACTGTGGCGTACTCTTCTTCCTACTTTTATTCTATCATGCGAAGTAATGCTTTCTGAAGTAGTTGGAGTTTCTATTTTTCTTAAATTTGTTGGGTCTGAAGAGTAGGTAGATGTCATAGGTTTATTTTTATAGGGGTTTTCATTATGTTTGTTTCTTTCACTTTTTCGATATTCTCCGTATCCGTTTTTTTCGCCTGCCGAAGCCCAGCTGTTTTTTGGTTTTTCGTCTGAAAGTAACGAATTACCACATATATTTAAAGCGTCTGCATTATCAAAATATTTAGAGTCGACATCGTTAAGAAGTAAGCTTGGTCCTGTTGCTTGAACACTTCCCCATTTAAAACGATTCATAGCAAAACTCATCATCAGTTTATTTACTGCTCGTGTTATAGCAACATAAAATAATCGTCTTTCCTCTTCCATTTCTTGAGGATTGTCGATACATTGCATAGAAGGGAAAAGCCCTTTTTCAACACCTACAAGATAAACATTTCCATATTCAAGTCCTTTTGCAGAGTGAATAGTCATCAATGTTACATGGTCATTATCTCCTTTGTCTCTGTCCATATCACTAAGCAATGTGATATCTTCTAGCCATTGTGTTGGCATCAATCTCTCTTCGTTGTCTTTTAAATAAGAGTCAACTTGTTGTTTTATGGCGTTAGAAAGTTCTTCAACGTTCTGATATGCCGATTGTGATTCTGGTGCAGGGTTATTTTTGTATGTAAAATCTATACCACTTTTTTGTATCAGTGCCATCACTGTTTCATAGGCATCTGAGCTTTCTGCTATATCGCTAAGTTCAGAAATCAAACTCATAAATGCTTTAAGTTTTCTAACTGGAGCGTCTTTAAGTCCCAATTCCTGAGCTGAATTTGTTTCTAGAGCTTGCCACATATTACACTCTTTTTGTCGAGCTACTGCTTCAACTTTCGATATTGTTGTAGCTCCAATTCCACGTAAAGGGAAGTTTATAATGCGTTTTAGAGCTTCATCGTCATTCTTATTTATCATTAATCGCATATAAGCTATGACGTGTTTTACTTCGGCACGTTGATAAAAAGACATACCTCCATATATCTTATATGGTATAGCTCTAAATCGTAGTGCGTCTTCTAAAGAACGTGATTGTGCGTTTGTACGATATAAAATTGCCATATCTTTAAATTCAACACCTTTATCATGTGAAGACATTATATCTCTGACAACTGTTCGAGCTTCGTCTTTATCTGTTTCTGTGCGACAAAGAGCTATTTTCTCGCCAACTCCTCGGTTAGAAAATATATTTTTGTCTATTTGATTCCTATTTTTCTTTATTACGCTGTTCGCAGCATTAACAATATTTTGCGTTGAGCGGTAGTTTTCTTCAAGCTTATATAGCTGAGCATTTTTATAATCTTTCTGGAAACGTAAAATGTTTTCTATTTTAGCACCACGGAAAGAGTAAATACTTTGAGCATCATCTCCAACAACACAAACATTTTTGTTTTTTGCAGATAGCATTTTTATTATTAAATACTGTGCAGAGTTGGTATCTTGATACTCATCAACAAGAATATATTTAAATTTATCTTGATATCTTTCAAGAATATCGGCGTGTCCTTTAAAAAGAATGTTCGTATATAAAAGTAAATCGTCAAAGTCCATAGCTCCATTTTGACGACAACGAATCATATATGCCGAGTAAACTTCTGGAAAACGTGTCCACCCTCTTTCTCTGTCTTCTGTGGCAAGGGAAGTGTTATCACGATACATTGCTGGTGTGATAAGGCTATTCTTTGACATAGAGATACGAGAAAAAATATCTTTAGCTTTATATTTGTTTTCGTCCAACTGAAGATCTTTGATTATGCTTTTAACGACATTCCTAGAATCTGAAGTTTCATATATAGTAAAAGATGGTTGAAAACCAATGCTTTCAGCTTCTGCTCTTAAAATTCTTGAAAAAACGGCGTGAAAAGTCCCCATATATATAGATCTAGCTTTATCATAAGAGACAACCTTAGATATACGTTCCTTCATTTCACCAGCTGCTTTCTTAGTAAAGGTAAGCGCTAAGATAGTGCTAGGCTCAATTCCTTCTTTAATCATATACGCAATACGGAAAGTTAGAACACGAGTCTTTCCAGAGCCAGCACCTGCGATAACAAGCGATGGGCCTATATAATTTTCTACAGCCTCTCTTTGAGACTTACTTAATGAATTTAAATAGTCGGACATATAATCTTTTTTTGAACACTACAAAAGTACGAATTTTATTCAGACTTACAAATTGTATAATTATGTTGTATATGGTTGTTTTGTTGAAAAAAAGATTATTTGTGAAATAAATTTTTGTCAATAGAAAATATATTAATACATTTGTATTCAGTAAACTAAATAATTATCAATTATAATGAAAAAAATATTACCTTTTTTATTGATCGTATTAGCTTTTGTTAGCTGTACATCAAAACAAGTTACTCTTGAAAATCTTCAAGCAGAACTTCAAAAGCTTGATGGTGTGGTTTCTGTTGAGGCTGTCGCTTACGACACTTTAGCCCTTCCATACGTCAAAGCAAAATACGTTGTTATGATAGAGCAAGCTCTAGATCATAATAATGCAAATTCGCCTAAATTTACACAACGCTTCACTCTTCTTCACTCTTCTTTCGACAAGCCAATGATTTTTGTTACAGAAGGTTACATAGGAGCTTACGCTTTGCGTACAAAATATGCTTCAGAACTTGGTAGACATTTTGAAGCTAATGAAACAGTTGTAGAACATCGCTTTTTTGCGGAATCTACTCCAGATTCTCTTGCTTGGGAATATTTAAGAGGTCCTCAAGCTGCTGCCGATTTACATAAAGTTAACCAAGAGTTACGTAAAATTTATAAAACTAAATTTATCACTACAGGTATTAGTAAAGGTGGTCAAACAACAATGTTTTATAAAACATACTATCCAGAAGACGCAGATTTATCTGTCCCTTATGTAGGTCCATTATGTTTTGGTGTTGAAGACGGTCGTCACGAACCATTCCTTGCTCAGGTAGGAAGAAAAACACAAAGAGATTCTATAATAAATTTCCAACGTGAGGTTCTTAAACGTCGTAAAGCTATGGTTTCTATGCTTGACGAATATTCTGCAAAAAACAATTTAACTTACAGAGTTATAAATTCAAATGAACTTCTTGACTATTGTGTTCTTGAACTTTCTTTCTCTTTATGGCAATGGGGAACTCCAGTATCTATATTACCTTCTTTAAAATCTTCTGATAAAGAAATTTTTGAAGGTCTTGTAAATCTTGCAGGTCCAGAATATTTTGCAGCAAATAGCCCAACACAAGCATTCGATGTTCAAGCTCTTGCTGAACTTGGATATTATGGTTATGATACAGAGCCTTTCAAAGATTTGTTAGTTGTGAAATCAACAAAAGATTATTTACGTAATATTTTTGTTCCTATTGAAGCTAAAGAAACAGTATTTGATGGTACTCAAGCTGATGCAATAGTAAAATATCTTAATGAAAACGATCCTAAGATGATTTTTATCTATGGTGAAAAAGATCCTTGGACTGCTCCAGCTCCAAATGATTCTTTATTTGCAGGTAAAACAAACCTTAAAAAATATGTTCAACCTAATGGTAGTCACCGTTCTCGTATAAATAATATGCCAGACTCAACAATGACAGAAATTTATAGTATTCTTGATAAATGGTTAGCTGAATAATAAAAATACATCTATATAAAGACGCTCTAAATAGAGCGTCTTTTTTAGTATACCCAAAATAAATCAGATGAATTACTACGAACTTAATTTAACTTTTTCTGCGATGCTTAGTGAAGAGCAATGTGGAATTTATATTGCTTTTCTTGAAGATTACTCTTTCGAAAGTTTTCAAGAACTAGGACGCTCAATGCTTGCCTATATAAAAGAAGAAGAGTATATAAAACGTAAAAATGAGATTGATGCTTATCTTTTGTCGATATCTGACAAATATGAATCAGCAGAATTTAAAATAATAAAAGATCAAAATTGGAATAAAGTTTGGGAATCCCATTTCGAACCAATGTATTTTGATAATCGTTGTACTGTAAGAGCTCCCTTTCACGAAAAATCAGATGCCGAAATTGAGATTATCATAATGCCAAAAATGTCTTTTGGAACTGGTCATCACCAAACAACACGTATGATGATGGAATCTATATTCTCTCTAGATGTTAAAGGTAAAAAATGCCTTGATATGGGGTGTGGAACTTCTGTGCTTTCAATATTAGCCGCTAAGCTAGGTGCTGAAAGTGTCGATGCAATAGATATCGATATGTGGTCGTATAAAAATGTTTTAGAAAATTGTGAAGAAAATGGAGTCTCAGATAAAGTGTCAGTATATTGTGGAGATGCTTCTTTGCTTAAAGATCAAAGTTATGATGTTATTTTCGCAAATATAAACCGTAATATTTTACTTAACGACATACATAATTATGTTAAGGTTCTTGCTGAAGACGGTGTTTTGGTCATGAGTGGTTTTCTAGAAGAAGATGTAAAAATGCTTATTGATAAAACTTTTGAATTCGGACTTCAACCATTAAGAATGTTGCAAAAAGATAAATGGTGTGCTTTGATTTTTAAAAAATAGTCCGATAAAATGTATGATTTAATTAATTTTATATATATTTGTTAATACTATTCAATTAATTAAACTATATAACTATGGAATTAGAAGTACAAAACAATGAAGTGATTACTACAAAAGAGTGGATTATAATGATGCTTATAGTTAGTATTCCAGTAGTAAATATTATTATGTTATTTATGTGGGGGTTCGGTGGTAATGTCCCAAAAACTAAAGCTAATTGGGCTAAAGCAGGTTTAATATTTTTAGCTATTGGTATTGTATTCGGTATGTTGTTTTTTGGAACAATGTCTGCAGCAATGTTTTCTGCAATGTCGTAATTATTTGTTTTATAATAGAGTCTATTCATATTTTTTATGGATAGACTCTATTTTTATATTAAAAGTATTATCTTTGTTGTGAAATTATTTTATGATATGGATATTCTTTCTGTTAAACAAAAATTTGGGATTATAGGAAATGACCCAAAAATAATAAGTGCTATTGAGATAGCGTTGCGAGTTGCAGCGACAGATCTCTCTGTGCTTGTAACAGGTGAGAGTGGTGTTGGTAAAGAGTTTTTTCCACAAATAATACACTCTTACTCTTCGAGAAAACATAAAAATTATATAGCTGTAAACTGTGGAGCAATTCCAGAAGGAACAATTGATTCTGAGCTTTTTGGTCATGAAAAAGGTTCTTTTACAGGAGCTACAGATAATAGAAAAGGCTATTTTGAAATGGCTGATGGAGGTACGATATTTCTTGATGAAGTTGCCGAGCTCCCTCAGACAACCCAAGTTCGTTTGTTACGTGTCTTGCAAGCTGGTGAATTTATGAAAGTAGGTTCTTCAAAAGTCCAGAAAACAAATGTTCGTGTTGTGGCAGCTACAAATATAAACCTTACAGAAGCTATAGCTAAAGGACATTTTAGAGAGGATTTATTTTACCGCTTAAATACTGTCCCAATTATGATACCGCCTCTTAGAGAGAGAAATGGTGATATCTATATGTTGTTTAGAAAATTCTGTGTTGATGTTGCTCAAACTTATTCTATGCCTACGCTTCATCTAGACGATGACGCTCGTAATATGCTTGAGGAATTTTATTGGCCTGGAAATATTCGTCAATTAAAAAATATAGCAGAACAGATGTCCGTTGTCGAAGAGAGTAGAGTTATAACATCTAAAATACTAAGTAAATATATATCTACAAAAACATCATCACAACCAATGATTATAGGAGACGAAAAATATCACGATGAAAGAGAGCTTCTATATACTGTTCTTTATGATATGCGAAAGGATATTATAGAATTAAAACAAATGGTGGCTCGCTTATCAAAAGGAGTTTCTGCTCCTTCGTCTTATGAAATGCCTCAGACAACTGCTTTGGCAACTCAACAATCAAGACAATTAACTATTGTCCCACAAAAAGAGAGCATTGAGGATTATCCACAAGATGCTTCTGTTGAAGAGGTTCAGGAGGGTAGAGAAGTTACGAAAGAAGAGTATATGAGAGATGAGATAATAAAAGCATTAAATAAAAATAAAGGTAAACGTAGAGAGGCGGCAAAGGATTTGTTTATTTCCGAACGTACGCTTTATCGTCGTATGAAAACATTAGGTATTGACAGCGATAATATATAAAAAATGAGTAAAAAAATAATAAAATATCTATTTGCTTTTGTAGCTATATTCTCTATTGTAGCTTGCTCTGTAAAATACTCTTTTACAGGTGCTTCTATAGCTCCAGAGATTAAAACAGTAAGTATATTACCGTTTACAAATATTGCTCCAATGGTTGCTCCTATTCTTGCTCCAACAATAACAAGTGAGCTTCAAGATAAATTTTCGAGGAGTACAAGCTTAGTTCCGTTAGATAAGGGTGGCGATATGGCTTTTACGGGTGTTATAACAAATTACACATCTACTCCTACGGCTGTGACAAGTAACGAATATGCGTCGCAAAACCGTTTGACAATAACAGTAAAAGTTAAATTTACTAATAAATTTCAGCCAAAAATGAGCTTTGATAAATCATTTTCGGCATATC
This sequence comes from Bacteroidota bacterium, assembly GCA_015222165.1. Classification (GTDB taxonomy): domain Bacteria; phylum Bacteroidota; class Bacteroidia; order Bacteroidales; family Rikenellaceae; genus JADFUS01. The sequence continues at coordinate 6,569 of JADFUS010000025.1, read as the reverse complement.
TTGACTATGATAATACGCAACTTCTTCAACAAGTTGAGGGTACTTTAATTCCTGATATTGTTGATCAAATTGTAGAAGATATTTTTAATGCGTCAGCATCAAATTGGTAAAATTATGACAACAGAAAGACATATTTTCAATAGTATAATTTTGTCTCAACAAGAGGTTTTTGATATGGAAATTATCGATGTTCTTGCTGAGCGTTATCCGTGGTTAGATTTTTTGGGCGTGATAAGAATTAGAGAAGCACAAAAATCAAATGATAAGCAAAAATTTGCGATTTTGATGAATAATTATGCTTTATCTTATCTTTCAAATAGCTATCATAATCTAATGACATCAAAAACTTATATGTCATATATCAAAAATAATCTCCAAAGAGCAAAAAAACTTCAAAAAACTTCAACAAATTTTGATAGCCAAAAAAGCTCGGTAATTATAGATGAATTTTTGAAAAAAGAGTGTACTAAAAGTAGAGTCGAACTATTTGATAAACAGACTAGTAACGTGGATTTGACAGCGTCGAATGAAGAGGGTATTATAAGCGAAGATATAGCCAATGTTTACCTTAAATTAGGTGATAAAGAAGAGGCTATAAAAATTTTTAGTAAATTATCTTTGAAATTTCCAGAAAAAAATGCTTATTTTGCACAAATAATAAATAGAGTAAAAGGGGCAGAGGGGATAAATTAGGTTTGTAGATTTTACAAAGATTCTTGTGTAAAATATAATTTATACCTAATAATAGTCCTATTGTTTCGAATAATCATAAAAACTAAATAATATGTACATCTTTTTAATCGTACTGATAATCATTGCAAGTTTATTGCTGATATTGGCGGTTTTGTCTCAACACCCAAAGGGTGGTATGGCAGCGAATTTTGGTGCTTCAAATCAAGTGATGGGAGTTAGACAAACATCTGATTTTCTTGAAAGATTTACTTGGGGTACAGCTATTTTTATTGTTGTCGTTGCTGTAGCTGCTACTATGTTTATGCCTTCAAAAAATATTGAAGCAAGTAAGAGTCTTATAGAGCAAAACATTCAAAGAGAAACTGAGAATGTTGTTGATGTTCAACCTGCTGATAACGTAGAAATTCCTGCATTAGAAGGAACAACAGAAGAAGCAAAATAATTGTTTTCTTTCTGTTATTAGCAATAGCTTTTTTTTAATAGCTTTTGCTGAATGACGCTGAAGACCGCTTTATAATTTTTTTGAATTATATGCGGTATCTTTAGTGTCATTTTTTTTGTTTAATTATAACTAATATAAATTATGGAAAATATTATAGATAGATTTGTGCGTTATATAAAATATAATACGCAGAGTGATGAAAAAAGTATTATTCATCCATCAACACATTGTCAAGTTATTTTTCTTGAGATGCTTTTTAAGGAGCTTACAGATATGGGGCTTTCAGAAATATCTCTTGATGAAAATGGATATCTTATGGCTACGGTGCCTTCAAATATAGAAAAAGAAATTCCTGTTGTTGCCTTTTTGGCTCATGTTGATACTTCCCCAGATGTTTCGGGAAAAGATGTTAATCCACAATTCATAGAAAATTATAATGGAGAAGATTTGCATATTGGAACAGAGATGATAATGCCCGTTGATCAATATCCAGAACTTAAAAAATATGTAGGTCAGCGACTTATTACAACTGATGGAAATACACTTTTGGGAGCTGACGATAAAGCTGGAGTCTCTGCGATAATGGATACTTTGCAATATCTTATGGCTAATCCTCAAGTTAAACATGGTAAAATAAGAGTTGCTTTTACTCCAGATGAAGAAATAGGTACAGGAATGGATTTATTCGATGCTGAAAAACTAGGTGCAGATTATGCATATACTATAGATGGTGGTTGTGTTGGGGAATTTGAGTATGAGAGTTTTAATGCTGGAGATGCTAAAATAGAAATTACTGGACATAATGTTCACCCAGGATATGCAAAAGGAAAAATGATTAATGCTTTGGAAATTGCTCTAGAGATAGATTCTATGCTTCCAACTTCTGAAAGACCTCAATATACAGAGGGCTATGAAGGCTATTATCACCTTATCTCTTTGACTGGTGGTGTAGAACAAACTTCTATGTATTATATTATTAGAGATCATAAAAGAGATATCTTTGAAAGCCGTAAAGCAAAAGTTCAAGAAGTTGTAGATGTTCTTAACAAAAAATATGGCAAAGAGCTTATTTCATTGAAGATGAAGGATCAATATTATAATATGCGTGAAGCTATAGAGCCAACAATGTGGGTAGTTGATAAAGCTGTAAAAGCAATGAAAGATTTAGAAATTGAGCCTATAATACGTCCTATTCGTGGAGGTACAGATGGTTCTCGTCTATCTTTTATGGGTGTGCCATGTCCTAATATCTTTGCTGGTGGAGAAAATTTCCATAGTCGTTTCGAATTTATTTCTTGTCAGTCTTTAGAAAAAGTATCACAACTAATAAAAAAAATAGTTACAGAATAAATTTATGCAGAATAAACCTTTAATTTCCATAATAGTATTGTCTTATAATTCTTCGAAGACAATTTTAGAAACTCTTGACAGTGTCTTAGCTCAAGGGTATTCTGAAATTGAGCTTATTATTTCAGATGATTTTTCCACTGATAATACTTTAAATATTGTAAAATCGTGGATCGAATTAAATGGTAAGAAGTTAAAAAAGTGTTTTCTTAGAGAGTCTTCAAAAAATCAAGGCATCTCTTTAAATGCAAAACAAGGTATTGAGGCATCTTCAGGAAAATGGATAAAGTTATTTGGTGCAGATGATATATTCTTTCCAAATGCTATCAGCGAGTTTGTGAAATTTGCTGAGGAAAATGGTTCGAATATTGTCTTTTCGAGGATTGAACAATTCTATGATGAAGGGGAAATTATAACTTCAGGAGAGAAATTTGACTATTACCAAAGGGCTTTTTCTATTTTAAGAAAAAAATATTCTGCAAAAATTCAAAATGATATATTACGTTATTCAAATAATTATTGCCCTGCACCTTCAGCGATGTTTTCTAGAGAAGTTTATGATAAAGTTGGGGGATTAGATACGTCGATACTTATGGCTGAAGATTTTCCTTTTTGGTGTAGATTGACTTCTAATGGTGTACAATTGGAGTTTTTAGATAAAAAACTGGTGCATTATCGTGTAGGGAGAAAAAGTGTTCAAGAGAAACCTTATTTTAAGGTTGCAAAAAGATTATTAAAATATAAATTCTATTTGAATGTTCCGAATTTTGGGATTTATAACCACATATCTCAAAAAGATAATTCTAATTCGTTAAAAAATAAAATATTATTCATTATATTAAAAATTATTTCGATACTTTATATCATTGTTTTTAGAAATAGAGCGAGAAAAATTGCTAAGCAATATGACGTGGAGTTTCGGAATGTAAAGTTATTTTGATTATGAAACATGAAGATTTTGACCGTTATAACGGTGAAGGAACGGATTTGCGTAAGATGCAGATGAAAATGCTTGATATTTTAGATGTAATAGTAGAAATCCTTAATAGAAATGATATTCCTTATTGGATAGAGGGTGGAACTTTGCTTGGAGCGGTTCGTCATGGGGGATTTATTCCTTGGGACGACGATATAGATATAGATGTTCCATCAAGATATTATAAAAAAGCCCGTGTAATTTTAAAAAAAGAGCTTCCTGATGATATGATTCTTCAATATCGAGGTGATGATGGTTATAAGGAGCGTTGGATAAAAGTTAGAGATAAATATTCTATAATAGAGGAAAAAGAGGGCGTTTGTTTTCGTCATAAAGGGATTTTTGTAGATATTTTTGAAGCTCGTAGCATAGGAAGAAAAGAGCATCACTTAAAAAGAACTATAGATATTCTAATAAGAAAATATCGTCGAGAAGGTCGTCGAGTTATGCGTACAATTTTTAAAGTTTTGTACCATTGTGTAACTCCGTTCTTTGTTCTTGAGAAAAAAACACTATTTATGTCAGACGATATTTTTGTTCGTTGGGCATTTCCACTTTCTCTTGTAGAGACATTGGGAGTTATAAAATTTGAGAATAAAATATATAACGCTCCAAATGATATAGATAAATATCTTAAAATACATTACGGGGATTATATGCGTCTTCCAGCCGAGGACGAACGAGAAAATCATGCTATAAGTATCACTTTTTTAGAAAAATAAGAAAAAAGTAGGTAAAAAAGAAAATTATAGTTATATTTGTCGCCGTTAAACTTAGTGTAAAATAAGAATAAGAGAGGAGGTTGTTTTTACTTTTTAGTACGTGACAAAAATATAGCTAAATAGTCTGTCCATTTTGGGGCTGAGGCTTCACTATGGCGTGTAAACAACATTTATTAATAACAAAACAAAAAAAACAAAATACAATTATGATCATAATGCCAATTAAAGAGGGTGAAAATATTGAAAGAGCTCTTAAGAAATTCAAAAGAAAATTCGAAAAAACAGGTGTTCTTAAAGAACTTCGTAGCCGTCAACAATTCAGAAAACCTTCTGAAAGAAAACGTCGCGATATGGAACGTGCTGTATATGTAGAAGGTCTTCGTAGAGAAGAAAACGAATAATTCTTTGAATTTAGAAAGTTTTCTCTCATTTATTGAGTCTGAAAAACAATATTCAAAACTGACTATATCATCTTATAAAAGTGATATTAGTCAGTTTTTGAATTTTATCGAGGTTACGGATTCTCCGAAAGACCTTGATGGTGTTTCTTATCGCCAAATCCGAGAGTGGGTAGTTTATCTATCCGAGCAAAAATACACCAATACCTCCATAAATCGTAAAATATCGTCTTTAAAGAGTTTCTTTGGGTACTTGCACCAAAGAGAAATAATATCAGTGAATCCAGCCTTAAAAGCGACTTCTCTGCGTAAAGCTAAAATCCTTCCTAAGTTTATTGAACAGTCTAAAATGCAAAAGTTAGTTGTTGATATGCTTTCCATATCCGATGATTATTACACTGAGCGTGATTCTTCAATGATTTTGTTGCTTTATGCAACTGGACTTCGAGTTTCTGAATTAATATCGCTTACATATGATAGTTTTTCTTCCGATTTGTTAATATTACGTGTTTTAGGAAAGGGAAATAAAGAACGTATAGTTCCTATAGTTAGTGAGTTAGAAAAAAAACTAAAAAATCTTTTGTTTTTACGTAAAAATATTTGTGAATGTGATAATAATTTTATATTTTTATCACAGAGAAATAAACCAATAAGTAGAAGTATTGCATATCGTATAGTTTACAAAAAACTATCACTATATGGTGTTGAGGGAAAAAAGAGTCCTCACGTTATTAGACATACTTTTGCTACACATCTTTTGAATAATGGTGCGGGAATTGAGACGGTTAAAGAGTTGTTGGGACATGAATCATTGGCTACTACTCAAATATATACACACAATAACATTGAGCAGTTAAAAAAGTCGTATGGAGAATTTCACCCACGTGGTATCAAGAAAAAAGATGTTGGTCAAAATTAGTAATTATTATTAAACCTTAAAAATTATTGTTATGAACACTAAAATTCAATCAGTTAGATTTACTGCAGATCAAAAATTAATTGCTTTTGCAGAAACCAAAATAGCTAAATTAGAAAAATTTTATGATAAAATTATAAGTGCAGATATTACCATGAGTTTAGATAAAGATAATTTGCATGGTAACAAAGTAGTGGTGATTGTGCTTAATGTTCCAGGTGAAAGTTTAGTAGCCGATAGACAAAGCGAATCTTTCGAAGAATCTATAGATTTATGTATCGACGCATTAAAAAAACAGATAGATAAATTTAAAAATAAAAAATAAGTTAGAAGCAATTAAACAAAGAGGTGCGTTTTTTACGTACCTCTTTGTTTATTAGAATATTTAAAGCTCGTTAAATTAATAATAAAAAGGTCAAAATGTTTTTTATTCAAGAATTTAGTTGTATATTTGCACGTTGAAATAATCACCGTGAATATATAAATATAAAAAATAGAAAAATGACAAAGGCGGATATCGTTAACGAGATTTCTAAAAGCACAGGCGTTGACAAGGCTGAAGTGCAGCAGATTGTAGAGGCGTTTATGGATAACATAAAAGGCTCATTAGTGGACAATAATAATGTATATTTGAGAGGATTTGGTTCTTTCATAGTTAAGAAGAGAGCTCAGAAAGTCGCTCGTAACATTTCTAAAAATACTACTATTGTTATTCCAGAGCACAATATTCCTGCTTTTAAACCATCAAAATCTTTCGTCTCTAAGGTGAAGGAATGCTAATAAATGAACCATTATGTTTCACTAAATAAATTATAAAGCTATGCCAAGCGGAAAAAAGAGAAAAAGACATAAAATGGCTACTCACAAGAGAAAGAAGCGTCTAAGAAGAAATAGACATAAATCTAAGAAATAGTCAATTTGTTGAGAATATCCCAAAACGTATACGTTTTGGGTTTTTCTTGTTTATATGGGTAGTGTTTAATTAGATTAGAGGCTATTAATAGCTGTTTTAGAAGCAATGATTAATAGTTGAATAGCATTATGTTCTAAGGTAGAAGTCATAGAAGTATAAGCT
>JADFUS010000024.1 GCA_015222165.1 Bacteroidota bacterium | reverse complement strand
CTATAAGGGACTCCCGTAGCTACATCACTTTTCTTATTAGCATTTTTAATTTTGCCAGCAACAACTGTCGGAACAGCATTAGCTTTTTCAACTGCCAACGGAACAGCATTAGTTTTTTCGAGAGCTTTAATTTGAGTTTTGCTCAACGGTGCTAATTTTTCCATTATAGCACCATAAGTTGTCGTTCCTTTAAGATTTTTTACACTGTCAAGATTAAAAACATCTTTATTTGGCACTACGGTCGATCCAAAATCACCAGTATTATTAGTAGCAGTATTATTAGTGACAACTCTACTAGTATTATTAGTAGTTCCACTAGTATTTATATTTTTTCTTTCCTCTTTTTTATCATTCTCAATTCTGTTACCTTTAATTTTCGATGCAACATCTTTTTGGACAGCAAATGATTTTGTTTCTTTTACGCTATACATAGCATTAATCATTTGGAGCTCTTTTTTTTCTTTAGTAAAATAATTTTTTACTTTAATAAAAGAGCCATTAGTTGCATCTCCAATTTTTTTACCTTGAGAAAACCAATATTTAGAATTACCCCTAAACAATTTATATGCTTCTGTAAGATCTATATCATTATTTTCTAATTTTGATATAATTTTATCAGTATTATTATAAACTTGTGGTAAATCTTCTACAGCAACACTATCGGATATAATTTCATATAATTCTTTTTTTATATCATAAAATTCTCCTTTAAGAGAAGTTAGTTCTTTTTCCTTAAATTTATTCTTTAGTTTATTTTCAAACTGAACATTAACCGATTTAAGAGAACTTACAAGTTCTTTATTAGTACTATTTTCTGTTAAAAGACAAGGTAGATAAGTAGAATACTGGTCATTAATTTTATTTATAGCTTTTGCACGTTCTTCGCTTCCAATTTTTGCTTTCATCGCACTATCAAAAGCATCGTTTGACTCTGTTTTTGCTACAGAAAGCTCAACATTAAAATCTGCAAAAGTGCTTTTCAGCTTATTCATCGCTCCGTTTAGCCTATTCACTGGTGAATTCATAGCTATAATAGCTCCAACTGCTGCACCAACTCCAAGAGCAATTAACCCCCACGGCGTAGTTGCCATAGTAACTTTCAAAGCTTTATGTGCAATATTACAAAGCCACGTTTTCGCTGTTAAAAAATCTGTAACTATTGACTGAGCTAGAACAACCCCTTTATTTATTACATAAGCCGTTGTCAAACCAGTAACAGCTCCTAATAAAGCATAAGCTCCTATACTTCCATTAGAGATACCATCGCTCCACACCCCCAAAGCTCCAACTAAACCGCCAATTAATGGAGATAAAATTATTAATGCACTATTTATAAGTGGTAATATTTTAACACCGACTTCTGTCATCTGCGTTCTAAGTGAGCTCCAAAGTTCCGTTGCTTTCTGCATAGGATTTATAGAAAAAGCTATGGCTCTCTGAGTCTCTCCAGCAGAACTAGAAACACTATTTAAAGATGATGACAAATTATCTGCATTAGAACCCAGCATAGAAAAGACCTCTACAGCATTACCATCATTTATTCCTAAAGAATTAAGTATATTTGATTTTTCGCCACTTGTTTTTCCATCAAGCAACTTCGACATTTGTTTTGATATTTCATCAATAGAACCTATAGTTCCATCTTTATCTAAAATATTAATACCTTTACCTTGGAGATTTTTTTGAATATCACTATTTCCTATAGCATCAAACATACTCTCCATTAAAGTAGATGTTTGTCCAGCACTTTTACCCATATTTGTCATGAAAGCAAAAAGACCTCCTACTTCCTTATATGAAACACCTACTTTAGATGCTCCAGATATTAGAGTAGGCATATAATTGGCAACTTCTTGAAATCCACCTGCTCCTACACGACTTGTTGCTATAAAAGTATCAAGCACCTCTTCAGCACTTGCATTACCTTTTCCTATATGGGTAAGAGATTCTGCTAAAGCATCAGATATAGTATCAACATCTGAAATACCAGTTCTCGCACCACTCATTGCAGTATCCAAAATATCAAAAGATAAAGCAACATTGTTTGTTTTATCCATTAAATTTCCTAATACAATTGGAGCTTTATCAATATCTCCTTTATTATTTTTAGTAATGGTAAAAACTTTTTTATAGACTCCTTTTAAACTCTTTTCATCGAGTTGAGCTTTAATATTAAATTTTGCCATATTTTCGGCAAAATTCATTCCTGATTTTCCTATTTCAACAGCAAAATTTTTTGCCATATTCATTGGATTTGGTAAAAAACCTCCTTTTTTAGGAAGTTCTAATTTTTTTGTTGCTTTTAAAGGACGAGATAACTCTTCATGATATTTTTTAATATTACTAATATCTTTAGAATTTACAAGAGGACTTTCCTTTTTAAATTTTTTTGAGTTCTTTATAAAATTATTAACAGAATCACTACAGCCATTAGTAACCTTTTTAAGGGTTTTCATGTTACTGCTCATAACTTTAGCACTTGCTCCTGTTGAAGACAATGCTTTCGATAGATTCTTGAATTTCTTAGTTTTTTTTAATAAATTATCAATGGAACCACCACAACTATTTGTGGTTTTCTGAAGATTTTTTAGACTATTTTGCAAATACCCAACACTTACTCCCGCTACAACCATTGTCTTAGAAAGATTCTTCAACTTTAAAGACATGTTATCTTGGAATGTTATTGTATATGATAAATTTGATGATGATGACATAATTTACAATGATTGAGTTTTTATAAAATTTCGTAAACGACGATTTTCTATATATTGAGACATGAAAAGCTGATGTATCCACTCTTCATCTGAAAGAGTATCAGGGTTTATATGTAATTCAGACCTTATTAAAGCATCTGCAATAAATAACCACCCTGATTCTTCTATAATTGGATTGTCACTTAAATTTTTTTTAGCTGACCTGCTTTAATTTCAACTAATTCAGAAAGAGTACTTGAAATTCCAAGAAAATATTTATCTTCTTTTTGTATTTCTATATCTCCACCAAGCCAACAATATTTTAACAATACTTCATTATATTTCATAGGATCTTCTTTTCCTATTACTGAAGAAAGAGATAATGTTTTACGGTCTGGACGTTTTAGATAAGCTATTTTACCATCAACTTCATAACAAAATACCTCGCCATATTTAGCTTTCCAATTCGAAATTTTTTCTTTTGTGATTTCCATAATTATATTTTTTTTTACATTCCTAAATTAATATCTAAACATATAAAAGGTAGTGCGTGTTCTGAGAACATATCACCCTCTTTCATACCTTTTGGAAGTTCTGTAATACTTGCCTTTTTGATAGTATCTACAGAAACTGCTCCATCTAACGACATATAACTAACTACAATATCGAACTCTATATCAAGGATAGATTTATAACCTGCAGAAATTGCTGAACGATTAAGACCTTCAATTTCTGAACTTAATAAAGTTAAACTACCACTATGTGTATATTTACCATGTTGGATACCAAGAGCATTACGACCTGCACCATAAAGAGCTTCTTTTGCCTTTTCACTCTTATATTCTATAGCACGGATACCTAATACAGGTTGTCCAAAAAGAACAACATTTATATCGCCCCAAGCGTACTCTTTTTTATTTATTACTATATTCATATCTATTATTTTGCTGGATTTTCGAATCCAAGATTAAACTGAATTTCTTTGATTACTCCTTGAGGAATAATTTTACCAGAAATCTCTATTTTACTACTTGAAAGAACATTTTGTTTAGGATCTACAAAAGCACTAAATGAACTAATTTCTTCGCCCATTAAAACACCTATTGCATTCTCAATCATTCCTTCATAATTTTTGCAAATTGCAGGGTCAAGATTACCACTTTCGTCAACGCTTACATTATCCATAATTTCAGAAATGTATGTGTTATAAACGATAGTATATGCTTTGTCAATCACTCTACCAAGATGTAATTCTGCATAGTCATCAGATACTGCAACAGCCATAGGATCACCATTTAAATAGCAACCGTTTTTTGTTGCATATTTGATATAAATGATATAACCTGCGTCGTTAAGAGTATTGGCCATAGTTGAACCTTCTTGATAATCTTTATCTTTTGCTAAAAAGCCATTTGTAGCAATTGCTCCGTCTTTAACACGACCAATTGAACGATGAACAGCGATTTTAGAAGCTCTACCTAAGATTTGACCTATAGCTCTTGTTTCATTTACGTTATCGTCACAAGCAAGAACATAACCTACACGGTTATAAGAACTTTCACATGGTTTGAATAAACCCTCTGTAACACCTGTGAAAGCACAAGCTGGCATAAACAAGCGGAAAGGACGAACCTCTTTTGTTTGTGCTTCTGCAACTTGATGTGCCGAAGCTCCTGCAGTAATTGCATCATCATCAATTTGGTTATCACCTGCTGTAGGAGCAACTTTTGGAAGTTTATTAACACCTACTAAACGAACACGACCACCTGATGCATTTATAAGTTGGTTAAGTGGAGAATTAGCATCTGTAGCACACATTTGTGTTAATGTTATTGTATCAGCAACCACAAAAATATGTAACTCTGCACCTTCACCTGCTTGTGCGTAAAATGCACGTACTTCTTTGTTTACAAGGAAGTTATTATCGGCTGTTACTCCTAGATTTACAAGGTCTAGAGTACCGCCTAAAAGATAATGTGTGTTTAGCACTAACTTATCTGCTACTGCAGTACCAGTAAGGACAAGTCCAGCTACACCGTCAGCTGTTGAAGCCACACGCCCCAAAGCTCCATTACCCAATTTGATGTTTACATTTGGAATCATAACTATTTAATTTATTTAATTTAAATTTCACCAATAATATAATTGATGTCTAACTTTTTATATTTTATAATATTGAATCTTAGAGCCTTTACGAATGCTTTTCAGCACTTCACGTCTATTTTTTTTTGATAACGAAACATGTACCCATGCTGGATTTTTATCATCTCCAAATTCCCAAACTAGCTGGTCGAAAGCAAGATTATCACGAATAAATTCAAAAACGTCACGGTTTCTACAATTTCCAAAATAATCTGCATCTATATCCATAGCCTCACCTTTACAATGTTGTGAAGTTATGCTTCCACCACAAATAGCATTTAAACTCTCCGAGCGAAAAAAAGAACTTATAAACAGAGGTTTTCCATTAGCAACATCTCTACGCACAGGTTCAAAAATATTTTTAGCTATATGCTTCATATTTTTGATATCTTTTTTGGTAGGAATATTTTCAATACCAAAACGATTTGCCGTTTGACTTTTTACCGCTTCAGCATAACTTATATGCTTACTGATAATATTTAATTTGCCACTCATTTCTGTATATTTATTTCGTTATTTATATTGAATCTTGAAGCAATATTTACTCTTTTTTGTTTTTCTCTTTACAAGTTTAGCCATTAAAAAAAGCTAAGACAAGAAAAAGTATAACCCTTAGAATTTACGTTCTAACTGTTAGACTTTTCTTTGTCTTGAGACCTATATATTCTCACTTTTGTATAAAATATTTTCAACAAGGCAAAAAAAATTGCCACAATCTTAAATAATTATGTTTTTAAAAAAACAAGACTTATATCTAAAAATACGCCCCAATGATTTAGAGCAAATCATTGGACAGAATGATGATGTTATTAATCATTCATTAAATTACAGCGAGTGTATAATGCGTTCATATCTATCGGCTTACAACTTAGAAAATCTTTTCGGAGCAGAAGATCGTGATACACTTCTAATATCGTTTGGTGTGGATATAGCAATCTATGAAATCATAGCCATCTCACGTCCGAATATTAGCTTAACGGATAAACGAGAACGTAAACAAGACGCTATAAAATATTTAGAAGAGATACGAGATAAGAAAATAGTTACTACTTGGGTTAGCAAGTAAAATCTTTTAAAACATAAAAAAATGGAACAAATAATAAAAGCTATTTTAAAAAAGCTTCAAGAAGTTAAAGAGTTAAAATTTATAGATGTAAACTTTGGACAACTTACTCTGGAGAACCCAGCTGTCGATTTTCCATGTGCGTTGATAGATGTTGAACATATTGATTACTCAAGCACCAGCGGAAAAGCACAAATTGCCGAAGCATATATTAATGTTACTCTTGCTTTTAAGATTTATGCACCTACATCTGCAGGAACTCCCGAAGCACAACAGGAATTAGGACTCCAACATTATGAAATTATAAAGAAGGTATCAAGCACTTTACACAATTGGGGAGAGTCTCCATTTTCTCGTCTTTGCCGTACTTCTATAAAACGAAACGACAAAACTTTTCCTGAGAACTACACCTTAAATTTCAAGTGTCAATATACAGATTAAAAAAAATAAAGCGTCTATTTTTTAGACGCTTTCAAATAACGTTGGTTGATTTATTATTTCATTAACTTTTCGTAATTTTGCCTTAGCATTAATTCCTAAATAGTTATAATAAGTTGCTCTAGAAATTCTATATTGAGGATATACTATATTTTCATATATCCATTTTTGAGTGACCCCACGTTTACTATTTTTAAGAACAATATCTTGAATATCTATAACTTTCCTATAAAAATTGATTCTATTATATGCCATATAAAATTAGTTTAAATTTCTGTTTATAAAAAGTTTAAAATTGAATGATGTTATATGATAAGCCAACACCTATATAAGGAGACAAATTAACGATGCCATTGTTTGAAGAAGCTCCCATTCCCACCTGAACCCCTATACCCCAACGTTTAGGTTTAGAATCTAAATACTCTACTCTTTCTATATACCTCGTTTCTATGTCATTATAGGTTTCTATGCTGTCAAGACGTGGCTTCACTCCGCTTACCCAAGCCTTAAATTTCAAACCCTCCACCACCTCTTGAGTTCTATCTAGCACAATGAAAGTTGTGTCGGACGTGTTAATATGAATAGAGTCTACAACTCTCTTTTCTACGGTTTTATAAAGTGTATCTCTAAGGGTAACTGTTTTATGAACTATCAACGTATCGATAGAAGCAATATTAGTTTCTACGCTATTACTTCCGAGATATAAACCCGTTGCGAAGACCAAAACAATGAACATTACAACTATAAAATTTTTCATTATTTTTTGTCTTTTTTAGAAAGTGTTTTATCTTCATTTTTTTCATTAATAATATCATTTACAATATCATCTTTCTGAGCTTTACCTCTAATGAGCTTTACAATTTTCATAAATATTTTATTCTCCGTTATAACCGCCATATTTTCGAGTATTGAGATAAGCTCCACTAGATAAATAAATCCAGCGACAATTTTGTAAGAAGCTATCCAATCTATATTCAGAATATTTTGGAATTCGAACAACAGATAGACCACACCAAAATAGCACAACATCTTAGAAATGCTTTGTCTTAATCTTCGTGAAGAACAAGGAACTCCTTTTTTTCTTGACGCCACCAACCCCGTAATAAAATCGGCAATAACAATAAGCAGAAGCAAAAAGAAGACATCTTTTAGAGATGTGAATCGACCCAAAATAGCAAATAGCCACCCCGCTGGAGAGCTTATAGATTGTGAAATTTTATTTATCGTCTCCATATACATTCTTCATTAAACCCTTTCTCTTCATTTTATATTTTTTTGATATAATACAAATATAAGGATAACAAAAACACCTCTTAAAGAAAAAATTCTATATCTTCTCTTAATAATTATTCCATAAATTCGGATTCACAAAGCACAGATTATCAACAAATTAAAGAATTGAAAAAAATACAATATAATTTCAAATTCTCTAAAAAGAGATAAATTCGTTGTTTTTAATGAAGAATATGCTAAAAATGTTTAGCAAAAAAGATTGATAATAAATTATAAATGCACATATAATTTGGAATAAAAGAATAAAAAAACTAAATTTGATGAATAAAACTATATGAAAACTTCATACTATGGAAAACAAATATAAAATACCTATTTTACCTTTAAATATAGATTTAGAAACAAAAGAAATTCTTATTCAACTCAACGAAGCAAACAAGAATCTTGCTGAGTTAAAAGGAATGGCTAGAACCATACCTAATGAAGCTATACTCATAAATTCATTAACATTACAAGAAGCTAAAGATAGTTCGGAAGTAGAAAATATAGTTACAACACACGACGATTTGTATAAGGCAGATTTAGATTTTAAACATTATATTTCGAGTGCTGCTACCAAAGAAGTTCTAAATTATCGTGAAGCAATTCAATTTGGATTTTTTCAGATAAGGAAAAACAAACTTCTCACAAACAAAGTTATAAAAGAGGTTCAACAAATTCTTGAAAGAAACGACGCAGGATTTAGAAGTGTCCCTGGGACAACCTTAAAAGATTCTAACGGAAAAATAATATACACTCCCCCACAAAGTTCTTCGGAGGTGAAAAAATACATGGATAATTTAGAAAATTTTATTAACGACAACAAATTACAAAAGATAGACCCATTAATAAAATTAGCCATAATACATCATCAATTTGAGAGTATCCACCCTTTTTACGACGGAAACGGACGAACAGGAAGAATAATATCTGTTTTATATTTGGTTTCAAACGATCTTTTGGAACTTCCTATTTTATATTTAAGCAGATATATAACTCACAATAAAAGAGAATATTATAGATTACTTCAAACAATAAGAGAGAAAGAGGACAACGGTAAGGAGTGGCAAGAGTGGGTTTTATTCATATTAAAAGGGATAGAAATCACAGCTAAAGACACCATTTTAATGATAAAAGGAATTTCTGAATTAATGAATAAATATAAGGAGATATTACGTCCATTATTTGGGAAACAATATAAACACGAACTACTAAATAATCTATTTTTCCACCCATATACAAAGATAGAATATCTAGAACGAGATATGCTTGTACAACGAAAAACAGCCACTAAATACTTAAATAAAATAGTCGATGCAGGTCTTCTAGAGAAAGTTAAAATATCAAGAACAAATTATTATATTAACTCACAATTGGTATCACTTTTTTTAAAAACAAACTATAGCAATGACGAAGAGATTGAAACAATAGAGTCTATATCATAAAAATGACGTGTACCCAAAAACACACTTTCGGGTACACGTCGATAATGAAATGTACCCAAAAACACACTTTCGGGTACACGTCGAACAAACAAAAATATACTAAAAACCCCCTATTATAAAACTAACTATACAAAAAAATAATTACTAAATTCTTTCAATAAGCAATTCGTCATCGGAATAAGATTCTAACATTTTATCAATATATTTATCAAAACTAATCGACTTATTAACTTCATCAACTAGATTTTGATATCTCATTCCAAAAGTTTGTAACTGCATATTTATAAGCGTGCAATCATTAGGTACAATATTCAATTCATTATCTTTTATATGTCTAAATACCTTGTATATAAGCATTTCAGAACTAAATATATCTCTTTGAATTTTCGATATTTTATCAAAAAACAGAACGTGTCCTCCTAATCCATTTTTATACATCTTTTCGTTCACAAAAATATCGTGAAGATTAAGATATTTCACACCACATTTATCTGCAAAATCCACAGCTTTTATTAAATCATTATATTGCTCTAATATTACAGGAACTTCTATCCCTACCGAAGGAATAATCTCCGTTGCCAGCTTCATATTATTAAGAACTAAATCTGAATAATTATCTGCAGCCAAATCGAATCTTATTTCGTCAAGACCAGCATCTGCCAATCTTTTAAGGTTTTCTTCTGTAGCATAAATTCCGTTTGTATAATTCCAAACATATATATTAGGAAATTTAGCTTTTATTTTAGTCACCCAATCCACCAATTTATCCATGTAAAGCAGAGGTTCTCCACCACTTACACCGACACCTTTATAATAGGATTTCTCTAAAAGAGATAAAATTCTATCGATATCTACAGTTCCATTAACCCCCGAAGCAACCGATATATCTTCACCTTTATTAACGGTAGGATTTGGACAATTAGGACAAGTACAATTACATCTGTTGCCAATAAACACACATAGCCAACCTCCCGTTTTACACGCCATACAGCCTGGAGAAAGTTTCTTATCATCAAAAGACATATAAGAACCATAATGTTTTTTATGAGCATCAGGAATAACGTTTTCCCTTATTCTGTTTATATAATTATATTCGTAGTTTTTCATTTTTCAAAGAATTATGTGACCTAAATCACGTTTTACAATAATGTTAACCAGTAGATAGTATTTGTAGGAGATTGATTTATATTAGTTTTCAAACAACCATAAGTATGTCCACCATAAGTCACAACATCAATATCTCTAGTGTCATTATGATATGTCTCTGAACTACTCCATGCCCCTATTAATTTAAAACCCTTACCATCATTTCCTGGATAACCAGTTTGACCCATCTCACCTTTTTCACCTTTTTCGCCTTTTTCAAAATAAGATTCATTTGCTCCTAAAAGTCCAGGCGTTCCCGAAGCACCTTTTTCTCCAGGAAGTCCACCAGGGTATCCTGCAGGATATCCTCTTAAACCTCTTTCACCTTTTTCGCCTTTGTCACCTTTTTCGCCTTTTGCTCCAGTGTAACCTCTGTAACCTCTGTCACCTTTAGCACCATCAGAACCTGGAGGACCAAAATGTCCAGGCATACCCATCTCTCCTTCTTCACCTTGAGGACCTGGAATACCAGGCATACCTGTTTCTCCTTTAGGACCTAGAATACCTGTTATACCTGTTTCTCCTTTATCACCTTTTGCTCCATCTATTCCATCAGTACCTTTTGCTCCAGCATCACCTTTATCACCTTTTGCTCCATCGATTCCATCAGCTCCTTTTGCTCCAGTATAACCTCTGTCACCTTTTGCTCCAT
>JADFUS010000023.1 GCA_015222165.1 Bacteroidota bacterium | reverse complement strand
CCATGTTCTTAGCAATGTGACGTGCTGCATAAGCTGCCGATCTGTCAACTTTAGAACTATCTTTTCCAGAAAAAGCACCTCCACCGTGAGCTCCACGACCTCCGTAAGTGTCAACGATAATTTTACGACCAGTAAGACCAGTATCTCCGTGAGGTCCACCGATGATAAATTTACCCGTTGGATTTACGTGAATAATATAGTCATCTTGGATTAATGAAAGTAAGAAATCATTACCATGTTCTTTTAATGCTATTTTTACTTTTGGCATTAAAATATTAAGAACATCGTCTTTTATTTTATCTTGCATCTCTTTTTCGGCTTCCAGAATTGTTTTTCCTTTTTTAGGAAGAATAAATTCATCATGCTGTGTAGAAACAACTATTGTGTGTACTCTTTCGGCTATATGATTTTCATTGTAGCTTATAGTAACTTGTGATTTAGAGTCTGGACGAAGATAAGTCATCTCTTTTCCTTCGTGGCGGATATCAGCAAGAACTTTTAGAATGTAGTGTGACAACATCAATGATGCAGGCATAAGCTCCATAGTTTCATTACAAGCATATCCGAACATTATACCTTGATCACCAGCTCCTTGTTCGTCTGCGTCAGCTCTTTCAACTCCTTGACTAATATCATTGGATTGTTCGTGGATTGCCGATAGCACTCCACATGAGTTAGCTTCAAACATATAGTCTGATTTTGTATAACCTATACGGTTTATAACATCTCTAACGGTAGTTTGTATATCTACGTAAGAGTTAGATTTTACTTCTCCACTGACAACAACAAGACCTGTTGTGCATAAAACTTCACAAGCAACTTTTGCATTTTTATCTTTAGTAAGAAATTTGTCTAAAATAGCGTCTGATATTTGATCAGAGACTTTGTCTGGGTGTCCTTCAGAGACAGATTCAGATGTAAATAAGTATCCCATTATATTTAGTGTTTTTATTTATTTTATTTCCTTTATGGTGTTTAACCATTGCAAAAATATCTAAAATAATTCAAATAAAAAAATTATAGTTTTTGTTTACAAAAAAATTAGTGTAATTTTGTAGATTATTATATTAAAAAATAGATTATGAAAATAGTTTTTTTAGATGAAGCTACAGTTGGCAAAATGCCTGCGATGAAGAAAATAGCTTCTTTAGGTGAATATATAGCGTATGACTTTTCTACTGCCGAACAAGTATTGGAAAGAATAAATGATGCCGATGTTGTTATAACAAACAAAATTCTTATAACTCGTGACATGATGAAAGCAAATCCTAAATTAAAATTAATATGCCTTTCTGCAACAGGAATGAATAATGTCGATTTGCCCGCTGCTATGGAGTTGGGAGTTGCTGTGAAAAATGTTGCGGGATATTCTACAAATAGTGTCGCTCAATTGACTTTTGCTCTGTTATTTGAACATATATGTCATGTAAATCACTTCGATAGTTTTGTTAAAAGTGGTGCTTATAGCGCATCGAAATCTTTTACCTCTATAAACCCTTCATATAGTGAGCTTGCTGGGAAAACTTTTGGCATTGTAGGTCTTGGAGCTATAGGCAGTAAGGTTGCAACTATAGCCGAAGCTTTTGGTGCAGAAGTAGTCTATTATTCAACTTCTGGAGCAAATAATAATTCTCACTTTAAACGTGTTGAGTTTGAGGAGCTTCTTTCTAGTTGCGATATTATTTCTATTCATGCCCCTTTGAATGAAGCTACAAAAAATCTTTTTGGTGAAGAACAACTTTCTGCAATGAAGAGTACAGTTATAATAGTGAATGTGGGTCGTGGAGGTATTGTTAATGAGTCAGCACTAGCAAAAGCGATAGATAATAATATTATTGGTGGAGCTTGTTTAGATGTTTTTGTTGAAGAGCCTATGCCTAAAAATTCGCCTTTAATGCAAGTGAAAAATAAACATAAAATTGTTTATACGCCTCATATCGCTTGGGCAAGTGAGGAAGCTCGTGTTCGTTTGATGGAGATGTTATATCAAAATATTATAGACTGGCAGGGAGAAGGAAATAATTAATACTTTTTATGAATTACAGAATCTTAACAGTTTTGTGATTTTTGCGTCGCTTGTTTGTAACAAAGAGTAGATACATTTGTACTATATAAAAATAGAATAATAATACTTAATTTAAATAAATAATATGAAAAAAATTTTTACTTTTGCAATGATGATGATTGTTTCATCGGCTATGGCAACAGAAAAAGATTTGCCCACTGACATGGTCAAAGAAAATGGTAAGGTCGCTTCTGCACAAGAAGTTAAAGTTGTGAAAAAGGCTTCTTGGACTGATCACATAAAACTTTCTGGTAATGTTCAGATGCAGTGGCAAATGGCACAAGAAAAAGGCGCTGAGGTATTTAGCCCTATGGGAAATTTCGCTGACGATTCGAATAACCGTTTTGATATTCGTCGTGCTCGTTTGAAGATGACTTATGGTATAGATTTTTTCACTGCTAAAATTCAGATGAATGCCAATCAAAAAGGTGTTTCTGTTGTTGAAGCAAATTTAGCTCTTCATAATAAATCGAAAACGATGATGATGACAACAGGTCTTTTCTATAAACCTTTTGGTTATCTAATACAACGTTCGTCTTCTATTCGTCAACAACCTGAACTTCCTCGTGTTGTTCAATCGCTTTTAAAAGATGTAGGTATTGGTGCTTATGGTTCTATTACTGGTGAAAAAGGAACTTTCTTGAATCAATTTAAACTTGATTTAGGGGTAATGACTGAAGATGAGAAATTTAACCAAACTCGTCAATTCCGTAATTTAATAGGTCGTATTGATTTTAATCAACCTATAGGTGACAATAGTGTTGTAGGTGCTGAATTTTCAACTTACCTTGGTGGTTTGAAAAATAAAGGAAACATAGCTTATGAATCTGCCGATAATGGTTACGATGTTATAAATGATGCTACTGGCAAAGTTTTGAAGCGTGATTATTATGATTTTGGTGTTCGTTATGAGACTGTGACTGGCTGGGGAGATACTAAAATATTCGGTGAGTATATGTTTGGTACACAAGTAGGTAATGATAAATCTTCTAAATCTTCGTCTATAATGATGGATAAAGATGCCCCTTTATTTCAACGTAATTTTAGTGGTATGTATCTATATTTCCAACAAGAGATAGCTAACTCAGACGTTTCGTTGATGTTTCAACTTGATACTTATGATCCTAATACTAAAATTGGTAAAGAAGATATTGGTAAATTTGAAAATACTAGTGGTGTAGATGTTGCACATACTTCTCTAGGAGTAGGTCTTTTCTATAAATTCTTAAAAGAGAAAGTTGCTGTTTCTGCAGTTTATGATTTCGTTTGGAATGAAGAATGTCCTAACTTAGCTAATTTTAAAACTAACCGTAAAGATAATTTATTTACTCTTCGTTTGCTTTGTGCATTTTAAGGAACGTTTTAATATAATTTTAAAGGGTGTGTCCATTGGACGCATCCTTTTTTTATGGGAAAGGGTGGGGAGTATTTTCTTATTTGACAAAGAATGTTTATATCTTTGTGTTTATAATAAAGAATATAAGTTGATAAGATAAAAATTATGAGATCATTAACACAAAATGAAAAGAAGTTAGTAAAAGTTATATTGCAAAAATATGATCCATCTGAACCTATAAATGTTGGAGAATTATTGTGTTCTGTATATGATATTAAGGAAATACGTGTCTATGAGCCAACAGAATATGAGAATAATAATATGTCGAGGGAAGAATATCATCATATAAATTTTAAATATTACGAAAAAAGTGAAAGAAATTTCGAATCAGAAATTTATGAAGCAATATTATTATTACACTTATTAAACATAAAAGATTATCTTTTTTTTCAAAAAAAAGTATTAACAGAATATTGTGATTTTAAAATTGGTAATAACGATAATGATAATAAAAATTTTAAAACTACAAGATTATATGATATTTTCCCTAATAAACTGGATTTATGGGCTTTGTTGAATAGTAGGTATATAGTTGCAAATTCTTTAAATGATTATTATAAGAAAGAATTTAAGACTGTAGAACAAAGACGTTTTGATAAAACGATTTTATTGATGAAAGTTACCATAGTAGCGTCTATTATAGTATCTTTTTTTTCTTTAGGAGTATCTATATATATTCAATTATTTAAATAAAAATATAAAGGAGTGTGCGTTTTGTTGTTGTTGTTGTTGTTGTTGTGTTTGGTGTGAATAATTCGTTTAGATATATTGCGGGGGATTACAGCTCTTCGAGCTGTTGCCGATTAAGTAGAAATTGCATGCAATTTCAATTTAATCAT